>NZ_JBSHAW010000017.1:0-159652 GCF_053611685.1 Streptomyces sp. NPDC054786
GCCCCGCATGCACCGTTTCGGTGCGCGCGGGGCCCGGCCCGTTGTCTGCGGGGTACGGCGCCTGCTCAGCCGCGGCGCCCGGCCAGCTTCCAGGCCGTGGGCAGCGCGCCCATGGCCAGCGCGGCCTTGAGGGCGTCGCCGATCAGGAACGGGACGAGTCCGGCGGCGACGGCCTGGCCGAAGGACATGCCGGTACTCAGCGCCAGGTAGGGGACGCCGACGGCGTAGATCAGCGCCGTGCCCGCGGCCATGGTGGCGGCGGTGCGCAGCACACCGCGGTCGCCGCCGCGGCGGGCCAGCGCGCCCACGGCGGTGGCGGCGAGCAGCATTCCCACGATGTAGCCGAAGGTGGCGCCGCCGGCGCCCGAGGCACCGCCGGCGAACCACGGCAGGCCCGCGATTCCCGCCAGGGCGTACAGCGCCAGCGACAGCAGACCGCGGCCGGCGCCGAGCGAGGCGCCGACCAGCAGGGCGGCGAAGGTCTGGCCCGTGACCGGGACCGGGGAGCCGGGGACCGGGACGGCGATCTGGGCCGCGACGCCGGTGAGCGCGGCGCCGCCGAGCACCAGCGCGGCGTCACGGACGCGGGCGCGGGAGGCGGTGGCGGCCGGCAGCAGATCGGCGAGGACCTCCCCCAGGCTCTCGGCTCGGCTGGAGGGGGTGCCCCCATCGGGACGGGAAAGAGCGGCAGTGCTCATCGGGGCTCCGCGGGTGTGAGAGGGACAGGACGGGACGCGATGACGTTAGTCCAGCGGACCGCCGGCGATCATCGTGTGGCGGCGACAAAGCCGCACCGGCCCGCTTGGAGAGTTCCGAACAACCGCCACAATGCCCGGCCGTGGCGAGGCGCGAGACGTCTTTGCAGGTCACGTGACGCTCATCACGGTCCGGGCCGCTTCCGGACGCCGGTTTTGTGGTAGCGCGCAACGTGCGGCGACACTGGGGCCGCCCCGCGGTGACCTGTGGAGTTCCCCCAACCCGCCGGCGGCCCCGCCGCCCCGGCCCTTGCGAGAGTACGAGCCCATGCACGACGCACCGACCCAAGCCGTCGAGTCCTCCCCGGGGACGGGCGCCGACGGGAGCGAGCCACTGTCCGCGGGCCTCAAGCAGCGACATCTGACGATGCTGGGCCTGGGCGGAGTCATCGGCGCGGGCCTGTTCGTGGGCTCCGGTGCGGGGATCGCGGTGGCCGGGCCGGGGATCGTGCTGTCGTATCTGATCGCGGGCGCGCTGGCCATGCTGGTCATGCGGATGCTCGGCGAGATGTCGGCGGCGATGCCGGCCTCCGGCGCGTTCTCGGTGCATGCGGAGCGGGCGCTGGGGCGCTGGGCGGGGTTCAGCGTCGGCTGGCTGTACTGGTTCCTGCTGGTCGTGGTGCTCGCCGTGGAGGCCACCGGCGCGGCGCAGATCGCCAACGGCTGGGTGCCGGCGGTGCCGCAGTGGGGCTGGGTGCTGATCTTCATGATCGTCTTCACCGCCGCCAACCTGGCCGCGGTGAAGAACTTCGGCGAGTTCGAGTTCTGGTTCGCGACGCTGAAGGTCACCGCGATCGTGCTGTTCCTCGTGCTGAGCCTGCTGGCGGTCTTCGGGGTGCTGCCGGACACCGACCCCGTCGGGCTGGCGAACCTCATCGGGCAGGGCGGTTTTCTGCCGCACGGCTGGTCCGGGGTGATCTCCGGGGTCCTGGCGGTGGTGTTCGCCTTCGGCGGCCTGGAGGTCGTCACCATCGCCGCGGCCGAGTCGGACGATCCGGCGCGCGCGGTGGGCCGGGCGGTGCGCAGCGCGGTGTGGCGCATCCTCTTCTTCTACGTCGGCTCGATGCTGGTCATCGTGACCCTGCTGCCCTGGTCGTCGATGCAGCCGGGCAAGAGCCCGTACGTCGCGGTGCTGGACAGCATCGGAGTGCCGGGGGCCGGCCAGATCATGAACATCGTGGTGTTCGTGGCGCTGCTCTCCGCGCTGAACGCCAATCTCTACGGCTCCTCGCGGATGGTCTTCTCGCTGGCCGAGCGGGGCGAGGCGCCGCGGGCGCTGCTGAAGGTGTCGGAGGGCGGGGTGCCGCGCCGGGCCGTGCTCGCGTCGGTGGCCTTCGGGTTCATCTCCGTACTGCTGAATCTCGAATGGCCGGATTCGGTCTTCCTCTACATGCTCAATGCGGTCGGCGCGGTGCTGCTCTTCGTGTGGGGCCTGATCGCCGTCTCCCAGCTGCGGCTGCGTCCGCGGATCGCCCGCGAGGCACCCGGGAAACTGACCCTGCGGATGTGGGCGTTCCCCTATCTGACCTGGGCGGCGCTGGTGGCGATGGGCGCCGTGCTGGTGCTGATGCTGACCGATGACGCGGCCCGGCCGCAGCTTCTGTGGTCGGCCGGGGCAACCGGGCTGGTGCTGCTCGTCGCGGGCCTGCGCGCGCTCCGGGAGCGCCGCGCGCGCCGCTGAGGCCGTGCGGCGGGGTCACACCGCGTCATAACTGACGACGCATCGAACACACACAGTCGCGAAAACGTCTGAATACCGAACATTCGCTGCACGACTGTTGCCCTGAGCGGACACCGGCGCTCAAACTGAGCCCGCTTTGCCGAGGACCCCGGAGTTCAGCCGTCGGCAGGCCCCCGCGCGATCCGCCGCTCCGGCGGGGTCCGGGGGCCCGGCAGCACCGTCGCACCGGTCGCGGCCCGGGGAGAACGCAGTAACGCCTTGCTCCGCTCTCACCTACTGGGACAGGTACGACATGAATCGGACACCCTCGTCCGCCGCACCCGCGCGCGAGCACGGCGACGCGGTTCAGGGCCCCGGCCCCGGCAGCGGCTCCACGCTGTCCAACGGCCTCAAGCAGCGCCATCTCTCGATGATCGCCCTGGGCGGGGTGATCGGCGCGGGCCTGTTCGTGGGCTCCCGCGCCGGCATCGCGGCGGCCGGGCCGTCGATCGTGCTGGCCTACGCGGTCTCCGGCGCGCTGGTCATGCTGATCATGCGGATGCTCGGCGAGATGGCCGCGGCGAATCCGGCCTCCGGCTCCTTCTCCGTGCACGCCGAGCGCTCCATAGGTTCCTGGGCCGGGTTCACGGCGGGCTGGATGTTCACCGCGCTGCTGTGTGTGGCGGTGGCCGCCGAGGCGCTGGGCGCCGCGGATGTGATGCTGCAGTGGTTCCCGGGCACCCAGCCCTGGATGTGGGTCCTGCTGTTCATGGTGATCTTCACGGGAACGAACCTGACCGCGGTCTCCAACTTCGGTGAGTTCGAGTTCTGGTTCGCCGCCCTGAAGGTCGCGGCGATCGGCATCTTCCTGGTCCTGGGCCTGCTGGCCATCTTCGGTGTGCTCCCCGGCACCCACGCCCCCGGCACCTCACACCTCACCGGTGACGGCGGCTTCCTCCCCAAGGGCGTCGACGGCCTGATGGTCGGTCTGCTGGCCTCGGTGTTCGCCTACGGCGGTCTGGAGACGGTGACCATCGCGGCCGCCGAGTCCAAGGACCCGGTACGCGGTGTCGCCAGCGCCGTGCGCACCGCGATGTGGCGCATCGCCCTCTTCTACGTCGGCTCGATGGCGATCATCGTCACGGTCATCCCGTGGAGCGCCCCCTCGATAGCCAAGAGCGGCCCGTACGTGGCGGTCCTGGACTACCTCAAGATCCCGGCGGCCGGCCAGATCATGAACGTCGTCATCCTGGTCGCGCTGCTCTCCGCGGTGAACGCCAACCTCTACGGCTCCTCGCGGATGGCCTATTCGCTCATCTCCCGCGGCCAGGGCCCGGCCTTCCTCGGCAAGGTCAGCGGCGGCGTCCCGCGCCGCGCCGTCCTGATGTGCTCCGCCTTCGGCTTCCTCGCGGTCCTCCTGAGCTTCTGGTGGCCCACCACGGTCTTCCAGTGGCTGCTGAACATGGTCGGCGCTGCCGTCCTGGTGGTGTGGGGCTTCATCGCCACCGCCCAGCTGCGGATGCGGCGGCAGCTGGAGCGCGAGGCGCCCGAGAAGCTCGTGGTGAAGATGTGGGCCTTCCCGGTCCTGACCTGGGTGGCACTGGCGGGCATCGTCGCCGTGCTGCTGCTGATGCTGCGCGATGAGAACCAGCGGATCCAGCTGCTGTTCACCGGCGGCTTCGGGGCGGTGCTGGCCGTGATCGGACTGGTCCGGCAGCAGTCGCTGGGCAAGGGCGCGGACCTGGCCAAGAAGTAGCGCTCCCCCACTCCCCGCGGGCGGGGCGGGACCTCCCACCGAGGTCCCGCCCCGCCTCCTTCTTTGGGACCAGGCCGGTCCCCGAAACCGGCCGGTGATCACTCCTGCTGGTAGCGTGCTCTTGCACATTGATTGCAATAAGAAGTCGTAAGCAGTTGGAGAGGCTCGGCATGGCCACCTACACACTTCCTGAACTTCCGTACGACTACTCGGCGCTGGCCCCGGTCATCAGCCCCGAGATCATCGAGCTGCACCACGACAAGCACCACGCGGCGTACGTGAAGGGCGCGAACGACACCCTGGAGCAGCTCGCCGAGGCACGCGACAAGGACCAGTGGGGCAACGTCAACGGCCTGGAGAAGAACCTCGCGTTCCACCTCTCCGGCCACATCCTGCACAGCATCTACTGGCACAACATGACCGGTGAGGGCGGCGGCGAGCCGCTGGCGAAGGACGGCGTGGGCGAGCTGGCCGACGCGATCGCCGAGTCCTTCGGCACGTTCGCGGCGTTCAAGGCCCAGCTGACGAAGGCCGCGGCCACCACCCAGGGTTCCGGCTGGGGCGTGCTGGCCTACGAGCCGGTCAGCGGCCGGCTGATCGTCGAGCAGGTCTACGACCACCAGGGCAACGTCGGGCAGGGCTCGGTCCCGGTCCTGGTCTTCGACGCCTGGGAGCACGCCTTCTACCTGCAGTACAAGAACCAGAAGGTGGACTTCATCGAGGCCATGTGGCAGGTCGTGAACTGGCAGGACGTCGCCAAGCGGTACGCGTCCGCCAAGGAGCGTGCGCACAGCCTGCTGCTGGCGCCGTAACGGCCCCGCCCGCGGCCGCAGTCGTCCTGCCTCGTGATCGTCTTCTCACCCTTCACCCGGCAGGCGGAATAACGGAGCGCCTCCGCACGTCCGATACGTGCGGAGGCGCTCCCCTGTGCTCGGTGCCGGACGTCAGTCGAAGATCGGGCCCTGCGTCCGCGTCCGCTTGATCTCGTAGAAGCCGGGGATGGACGCGACCATCAGCGTCCCGTCCCACAGCTTGGCGGCCTCCTCGCCCTTGGGGGCCGGGGTGACGACCGGGCCGAAGAAGGCGATCTGCTCGCCGTCGTGCCCGGGGACGGCGATGACCGGGGTGCCGACCTCCTGGCCGACCAGGTCGATGCCGTCCTTGTGGGAGGCCCGCAGCTGCTTGTCGTACGCGTCGGAGTCCGCCGCATCGGCCAGTTCGGCGGGCAGACCGGCCTCCTGGAGGGCCTCCACGATGGTCTCGCGGGTGCGCTCCAGGCCGCGGTTGTGGAAGCGGGTGCCGAGCGCGGTGTAGAGCGGGCCGAGCACCTCGCTGCCGTGCTGCTGCTCGGCGGCGATGCACACCCGCACCGGGCCCCAGGCGGTCGCCAGCAGGTCGCGGTAGCCCTCGGGCAGCTCGTCGAGCTTGTCCTCGTTCAGCACGGCCAGGCTCATCACATGCCAGCGCACCTCGACCGGTCGGACCTTCTCCACCTCCAGCATCCAGCGGGACGTCATCCACGCCCAGGGGCACAGCGGGTCGAACCAGAAGTCTGCGGGGGTCTTCGCGGTGTCGGACACGGGGTCTCCTCATGAGAGCTGTCTGCGTCGGTCAACGGTGCTGTTCCGTGGAAGGTTCAACCGACAGCGGGCATGCCATGATTCCCGTTGTTCGATATTCGAGACGAGGACGAGGGAGTCACGCCGTGCCAGGTGAGAATCTGTCCCGGGACGAGGCACGTGAACGGGGCCGGCTGCTGAGCGTCGACGCCTACGACGTGGCACTGGACGTCCGCTCAGCGGTCGACTCCGGTCCGGCGGCGGAGACCTTCCGCTCCCGGACGACCCTGCGCTTTTCCTGTGCCGAGCCCGGCGCCTCGACCTTCGCCGACCTGCTGGCGCCCGCGGTCACCTCCGTCACCCTCAACGGCCGGGAGCTGGACCCCGCGGCGGTCTTCGACGGCACCCGGATCACGCTGGACGGGCTGGCCGCCGAGAACACCCTCGTCGTCGACGCGCGGTGCGCATACAGCCGGACCGGCGAGGGCCTGCACCGCTTCGTGGACCCCGAGGACGGCGAGGTCTACCTCTACACCCAGTACGAGCCGGCCGACTCCCGCCGGGTTTTCGCCAACTTCGAACAGCCCGACCTCAAGGCCCCGTTCACCTTCGAGGTCACCGCCCCCGAGGGCTGGCGGGTGCTCAGCAACGGCGCGCAGGAGGGCGAGGCCGAGGGCGGCCGGCACCGCTTCGCCACCACCGAGCCGATCTCGACGTACATCACGGCCGTGGTCGCCGGCCCGTACCACTACGTCTCCGACAGCTACCGCCGCACCTTCGAGGACGGCACCGAGCTGGAGATCCCGCTGGGCGCGCTGTGCCGCAAGGGCCTGGCGAAGCACTTCGACGCGGACGACATCTTCACCGTCACCAAGCAGGGCCTGGACTTCTTCCACGACCACTTCGACTTCCCGTACCCCTTCGGGAAGTACGACAGCGCCTTCGTCCCGGAGTACAACCTCGGCGCCATGGAGAACCCGGGCTGTGTCACCTTCCGCGAGGAGTTCATCTTCCGCGGGAAGGTGACCGAGGCCTCCTACGAGAGCCGGGCCAACGTCATCCTGCACGAGATGGCGCACATGTGGTTCGGTGATCTGGTCACCATGCAGTGGTGGAACGACCTGTGGCTCAAGGAGTCCTATGCGGACTTCATGGGCGCCTTCGCGCTGGTGGAGGCGACGCGCTTCACGGGCGGCTGGATCACCTTCGCCAACCGCCGTAAGTCCTGGGCCTACCGCGCCGATCAGCTGCCCTCCACCCACCCGGTCACCGCCGACATCCGTGACCTGGAGGACGCCAAGCTCAACTTCGACGGCATCACCTACGCCAAGGGCGCCGCGGTCCTCAAACAGCTGGTGGCGTACGTGGGGCAGGACGCCTTCCTGGAGGGCGCCCGGCGCTACTTCAAGCGGCACGCCTACGGCAACACCCGGCTGACGGATCTGCTGACGGTGCTGGAGGAGACCTCCGGCCGGGACCTCGCGTCCTGGTCACGGTCCTGGCTGGAGACCGCGGGCGTCAACTCCCTCACGCCGCAGGTCACTTACGACGCCCAGGGCCGGATCACCGAGCTGAGCGTCCTCCAGGAGGCGGCCCCCTCGCACCCCGAGCTGCGGCCGCACCGGATCGCGGTCGCTCTCTACCGGCGCCAGGACGCGGACTCGGCACTGGTGCGCTACGCCCGCGCCGAGGTGGACGTCTCCGGGCCGCGGACCGGCGTGCCCGAGCTGGCCGGCCTCGAACGGCCCGAGCTGGTGCTGGTCAACGACGAGGACCTGACGTACGCCAAGGTCCGTTTCGACGAGGGGTCGCTGGCCACCCTGCGGGCCCGGCTCGGCGATCTGGCCGACCCGATGGCGCGGGCGCTGTGCTGGGCCGCGCTGTGGGGCCTGACCCGCGACGGGCTGATGCCGGCCCGCGACTACCTCGATCTGGTGCGGCGGTTCGCCGGCCGGGAGAGCGACATCGGCGTGCTGCAGTCGCTGCACGGGCAGGCGCAGACGGCGCTGGAGCAGTACTCCGCGCCGGACCGCCAGGAGCGCGCCGCCCGGGAGTCGGCCGAGGGCGCGCTGCACGAGCTGCGGCTGGCCGAGCCCGGCAGCGGCCATCAGCTCGCCTGGGCCCGGCACTTCATCGCCCTCGCCGCCACCCCCGCCGATCTCCAGCTGCTCCAGGGTCTGCTGGACGGTACGGCGAAGATCGACGGCCTGGACGTCGACCAGGAGCTGCGCTGGACGATCCTGGAGCCGCTGGCCGCGCACGGCGTCGCGGACGAGAAGGTGATCGCCGCCGAGCTGGCCCGCGACAACACCGCCTCCGGCAAGCGCCACCAGGTGCGCTGTCTGGCCGCCCGCCCCTCGGCCGAGGTCAAGGCGCAGGCGTGGGCCCAGGTCGTGGAGTCCGACGCACTCTCCAACGCCCTGGTGGAAGCGACGATCGCCGGGTTCGCGCAGTTCGGGCAGCGGGAGCTGCTGGCCCCGTACCTGCCGCGCTACTTCGCGGCGATCGAGCGGGTGTGGCAGGAGCGCTCCATCGAGATTGCGATGGAGGTGGTACGCGGGCTGTTCCCGTCCTGGCTGGTGGAGCAGGCCACGCTGGACGCCGCGGACGGCTGGCTGGCCGGGCATGCACAGGCGGCGCCCGCGCTGCGGCGGATGGTCCTGGAGAAGCGGGACGATCTGGCGCGGGCACTGCGTGCACAGGCTTGTGACGAGGCGGCCGGACCGAGGCCGTAACCCCCCTGGCGACCAGCCCTTTTCGGCAGTCGAACGCCCGTACTTTAGTGCGGGGTTGTCCGGTTTGTGGTACGGGCGTGTAACAGCGGTTAGGGGGTGCAGCGGGTGCGGGAATCGACGGGTCATGAACCACGACGCCCCGCTCTCCCCCCTCCCCCTCCGCCACCTCTCCGAGGCGCAGTGCCGGGTGATGACCACCCGTCAGCTGCGTGAGCACGGCATCCCGGCGGCGGAGACCGCCGAACGCTGCCGCCCCGGCGGCCCCTGGCAACAACTGCTCCCCGGCGTCTATCTGCTGCACCCGGGACCGCCCACCAGCGAGGAACGGCTGCATGCGGCCCTGCTGTACGCCGGCCACCGGGGGCCGACGGTGCCCCGGCAGGGCGACGGGTCCGACGACGCCCCCGAGGCGATGATCACGGGACTGGCGGCGCTCGCCCTGCACGGCTTCACCGAGGTGCCCCCGCTGCTCGACCTGGAGCGCATCGAGGTACTGGTGGCCCGCACCCGGCGGCTGCGCTCGACCGGTTTCGCGCGGATCGTGCGGACGGTGGAACTGCCCGTCGCGCAGGAGATCACCGGAGTGCCGGCCGCGCCGGTGCCGCGCGCGGTGGCGGACGCGGTCGGCACGCTCACCGACGCCACGACGGTGCGCCGGCTGCTGACCGAGGCGGTGCGCGGCGGCCACTGCGAGGCGACCTCGGTGGTACGGGAGCTGAGCCGGGCCCGGCTGCTGAGCCGGCCGCACGTGATGGACGCGGTGGACACCCTGCTGGCCGAGGGCCGGGCGCTGGCCGAGCAGCGGCTCTATGCGATGGTCCGCGCCCACGGCCTGCCCGACCCGCTGTGGAACGTCGAGCTGCGGCTGCCGGGCGGACCGCACCTGGGCGGCGTGGACGCCTTCTGGCCGGAGCACGCGGTGGCCCTGGAGATCGACACCCGGGCACCGCGCCCCGAGGAGGACCCGCTGCAGTCGCCGTTCTTCCACAAGCGCGAGCATCTGGAGCGGCTGGGGATCACCGTCGTCCGCTGTCTGCCGCGCACCCTGCGCACGGCGCCCGAGCAGCAGGCCGCGGTGATCCGTACGGCCCTGATGGCGGCAGGGGACCGGGAGCCGAGCGCGTATGTCGTGGTCCTGCCGCGCTAGGTGTGCTGTCCGGACCGCCAGGGCCTGGCGCTCGGACCGGACGCCGTCAGTGCCGCTTGAGCAGCAGCTCGACGTTACGGTCCCGGGCCGTGCCCGCGAGGTCCGTACGGGCCTCGGGGGCGTTGAAGGACAGCTCGCGGTAGAGGGCGGCCAGTCCGGTCTGCGAGAGGTCGCTGAAGTCCGTGCGGTGCGGGGCGGCCGACTCGACCAGGGTGGTGAACAGCGACAGTGTGCCGTCGTGGTTGTCCACCAGCTCGATGACCCGGGCCAGCTGCGGGAAGTCGATGTGGGAGGCGGTGGAGATCTCCCAGAAGCTGCCGTGCGCGACGATGTCGTTCTTGTGGCTGTGGCCGTTGATCCAGCCGACGACGCGGGGGTGGGCGGCCAGCACCTCCACCAGCTCCGCACCGGTGTGCCGCCGCTCCTGCGGGTGGGCCGGGTCGGGCCGGGTGTTGTTCATCGTCTTGCTGGTGTGGTGGCTGAAGACCAGGACATGGGCCTTCTCCCCCTTCTCGTTCTCCTTCAGCGTCCGCTCCAGCCAGCGCAGTTGGGCGTCACCGACGGAGCCGGTGTAGTGGCCGCCGGGGTCGGTGGTGTCCAGGCTGATCCCGAGGACGTCGTCGGAGACCCGGAAGGTGTAGTAGAGGCGGTTCGCGTCGAGATGCGCGGCGGTGTAGCCGTGGCCGTGCGGGCCGGGGCCGGTGTGCGCCGGGTCGAGGTGGGCGCGCAGATACTCGGCCCGGGTGAAGGGGGCGCGCCGCTCGTCGGGGGTGACCGCCCTGGCCTGCTTGGCATGCGCCTTCAGCAGCCGCTTGAAGTCCGCCCCCTTGGGGTCGAGGCCGTCCTTGACCGCCTTCCAGACCTTTGCGGCCTCCGCGGCGGGCAGCGTCTCCAGCTTGCGGCCGCCGGTGGCGATCTCGGTCCAGAAGGAGTCGCCGGGGGCGTAGCACCCGCCGGGCAGCGAGTCGTGGTTGCCCACCGTCGAGTACCAGGGCAGCCGCAGTCCCGGGCTGTGGACGGTGCGGATCGCGGCCTGCAGGAACCCGTCCAGCTGCGGGAAGCCCAGCTTCTTGTCGGCGTCGCGCAGCGCGCTGTCCGGCTGCCAGTACAGCTTGTGCCCGCTGTCCTGGACGCCTTCGTAGCGGCGCGGGTCGCCGGAGTTCGGGGTGATCCGGCCGCCGCTCATCGCGGTCAGGAACCACTCCAGCTCCAGCTTGGAGTTGTTGTCGGTGTTGTCGCCGGTGGTCATCACGAAGGACAGCGGGGCGCCGGTGGCGGGCCCGCCGGGCAGCGCATTGACCCGCTCGATCAGCGAGACGACCCCGGCCACCGACAGCGCCTCCTGCGGCCGCCAGGCGCTGGCGGTCTCGGCGCGCAGGTACTCGTAGCGCAGCGGGCTCTGCACATCGACCAGGTGCAGATCGGTGAACTGCACGAACGACGCCAGCGCGGTGCGCCGCCGGTCGCGCCCGCCGTGTGCCGTGGCGAGATCGGCGCGGACGACCCGGTCCCAGGCGGGGCCGTCGGCGAGGCGGCGGTAGCCCCCGCTGCCGCGCGGGGCGGACACCCCGCCGAGGGTGGTGCCCCGGTGGTACGGCGTACGGGGAACGGCGGGGGCATCGACCGGGACGGGCGCCGCCGGGGCCGGGCCGGAGGTGACGGTGGCGGCCTGCGCCGGCCGGTCCGGGCCGACGCCGAAGGCGAGCCCGAGACCGGTGGCGGCGCCGACGGCTCCGGTGGCGGTGAGGAACGTACGGCGGTCGAAAGTAGCGGCGGCGGACCGTATACGGGACATACGCAGGCTCCCCGGGTGCGAACGCGAAAGCGGCCGGGCAGCACAACTGCCCTGTCACCTGGGATGCTTGGCATCGGGGATGACCTGAGCGTGAACGCCACCGCAACGCGGAAAACCCATCACCGCACAGGGATCTGCCGGCCACCTGCCGGCCACCTGCCGGCCATGGAGCCCTGCCCGCGGGTGCGGCCGGCGGTCACCGGCCGTTCATCCCCCGGGGTACCCGGACAGCTCAGCCCCCGCCCGCCCGGCCACTACGGACCGCGCATGCATCGGAACGCTCCGTCGCCGCCCGGCCTCCCGACCCGCCACGGAATGGAACGGATTGGACAAGGCGACGGGTGTCACACACATGATGGAGGCACTACTGAGCAGGTGTTCCGAGCAGACACCTATGTCAGGCCAGAAAGAAGGAGTCCCATGAGGATCGGAATCGTCGGAGCCACCGGACAGGTCGGCGGCGTGGTGCGGGGCATCCTCGCCGAGCGAAACTTCCCGGTCGAGCAGCTGCGGCTGTTCGCTTCGGCCCGGTCCGCCGGACGTACGCTCCCGTGGCAGGACACCGAGATCACGGTCGAGGACGCGGCCACCGCCGACTTCTCGGCGCTGGACATCGTGATCTTCTCGGCCGGCGGCGCCACGTCCAAGGCGCTGGCGGAGAAGGTCGCCAACGCGGGCCCCGTCGTGATCGACAACTCCTCGGCCTGGCGCCGTGACCCCCAGGTCCCCCTGGTCGTCTCCGAGGTCAACCCGTCGGCGATCACCGAGCGCCCCAAGGGCATCATCGCCAACCCGAACTGCACCACCATGGCCGCGATGCCGGTGCTGCGCCCGCTGCACGACGAGGCCGGTCTGGTCTCGCTGGTCGTCGCCACCTACCAGGCGGTCTCCGGCAGCGGTCTGGCCGGCGTGGAGGAGCTGGACGGCCAGGTCCGCAAGGCCGTCGAGCAGGACGCCACCAAGCTGACGCACGACGGTGGCGCGGTGGAGTTCCCGGAGCCGGACAAGTACGTCGCCCCGATCGCCTTCAATGTGCTGCCGATGGCCGGCTCGGTCGTCGACGACGGTCTGAACGAGACCGACGAGGAGCAGAAGCTCCGTAACGAGAGCCGCAAGATCCTGGAGATCCCGGACCTGAAGGTGTCCGGCACCTGCGTCCGCGTCCCGGTCTTCACCGGCCACTCGCTGCAGATCAACGCCCGCTTCGCGCGTCCGATCAGCCCCGCCCGCGCCCAGGAGCTGCTGGCCGGCGCCCCCGGCGTCACCCTCTCCGACGTCCCCACCCCGCTCCAGGCCGCCGGCCAGGACGCGTCCTTCGTGGGCCGTATCCGCACGGACGAGACCGCCGAGAACGGCCTGGCGCTGTTCGTCTCCAACGACAACCTCCGCAAGGGCGCGGCGCTGAACGCCGTCCAGATCGCGGAGCTGGTCGCGGCGGAGCTGCGCGGCTGACCGCACCGCACCGCAAACGGCGGGTGCCCGTACGGAGTCTCCGTACGGGCACCCGCCGTTTTCAGGCCCTAGCGTCCCGGCCGGACCTCGAAGTGGAAGCACCCGTACTCCACGGCCCGGACGTGCACCAGAGCCACCTCCGGGTCCGCGAACGCCTCCGTGAGGGCCGCGTCGAACGCGGCCTGGGCGTCCTCGGGCACCTCCAGGGGCCGGCCGCCGACGATCCGCCCCTGGGTGTCGTAGCGGCGCAGCACGCGCAGCGCACCGGCCCGTACGGCCGGATACCTGCCGGCCGCACCGTCCGGCCCGCCGCACGCCCCGGCGTGGATGAACACCGGCCCCTGCTCGTCGTACGCCCCGGGCTTCGCCCCGGTCCCGGCCGCCCAGCGGCGCAGCGGCGCGTACGAGACCAGTGCCACCCGCTCGCCGGGGCGGGCGTCGCGCAGACAGCAGCGCAGCAGCGACCCGACGCAGTCGTGCGGCACACCGTCCTCACGGGCGGTGAACGGTTCGGTGGGCCACCCGGCGTCGTCGGTGACCCGGAGTTCCTTGAGGGCGGTCTCCGGGATGGCAAGGGCGGTGTGGGCCGCCGGGTGCGGGGCTCGGTGGGTCCGGTGCGCGGTGTGGGTCGTCATGGGTCCAGCGTCGGCGTCGCGGGCGCGGAGCGCCGGCGGGAATCGGACGACGCGTTGGCGGCCGCGGGCGGCGGGCGTGGACCGGGCGGCGCCCGATCGCAAACTGTCCGCGATCACGGGACCCGCGCCGTGGAAGGATGACGGGAACGCCGCATACGAGGACGCTTACGAGGAGATGACCTGGTGCCTGGCACGAATCTGACCCGCGACGAGGCGCAGCAGCGGGCGCGCCTGCTGACCGTGGATGCGTATGAGATCGATCTCGACCTCTCCGGCGCGCAGGAGGGGGGTACCCCGGGCGACGCCGAGAGCGGGGGTGGCACGTTCCGGTCGGTGACGACGGTGCGTTTCGATGCGGCCGAGGCGGGCGCGGACTCCTTCATCGACCTGGTCGCGCCGGCCGTGCACGAGGTGGTGCTCAACGGCGAGGCGCTGGATCCGGGCGAGGTGTTCAAGGACTCGCGGATCGCCCTGCCGGGTCTGCGGGCCGGCCGCAATGAGCTGACGGTGGTGGCGGACTGCGCCTACACCAACACCGGTGAGGGGCTGCACCGCTTTGTCGACCCGGTGGACCAACAGGCCTATCTGTACACGCAGTTCGAGGTACCGGATGCGCGACGGGTGTACGCGTCCTTCGAACAGCCGGATCTGAAGGCGACGTTCCGGTTCACCGTGAAGGCCCCGGAGGGCTGGACGGTGATCTCCAATTCGCCGACGCCGGAGCCGAACGGGAACGTCTGGCAGTTCGCCCCGACACCGCGGATCTCGACGTACATCACGGCGCTGATCGCCGGTCCTTACCACAGCGTGCACAGCTCGTACGAGAAGGACGGGCGGACGGTGCCGCTGGGCCTCTACTGCCGGCCGTCGCTGGCGAAGCACCTCGACGCCGAGCAGATCTTCGCGGTCACCCGGCAGGGCTTCGACTGGTTCCAGGAGAAGTTCGACTACGCCTACCCGTTCGAGAAGTACGACCAGCTCTTCGTGCCGGAGTTCAACGCCGGCGCGATGGAGAACGCGGGCGCGGTGACCATCCGCGACCAGTACGTCTTCCGGTCGAAGGTGACGGACGCGGCGTACGAGGTGCGTGCCGAGACGATCCTGCACGAGCTGGCGCACATGTGGTTCGGCGACCTGGTCACCATGGAGTGGTGGAACGACCTGTGGCTGAACGAGTCGTTCGCCACCTACACCTCCATCGCCTGCCAGGCCTACGCCCCGGGCTCCAGGTGGCCGCACTCGTGGACGACGTTCGCCAACTCCATGAAGACCTGGGCGTACCGGCAGGACCAGCTGCCCTCCACCCACCCGATCATGGCCGAGATCAACGACCTCGACGATGTGCTGGTCAACTTCGACGGCATCACCTACGCCAAGGGGGCCAGCGTCCTCAAGCAGCTGGTCGCCTACGTCGGCATGGACGAGTTCTTCCAGGGCGTGCAGGCCTACTTCAAGGCACACGCCTACCGGAACACCCGGCTGTCGGACCTGCTCGGCGCGCTGGAGGAGACCAGCGGGCGGGATCTGAAGACCTGGTCGAAGAAGTGGCTGGAGACGGCGGGGATCAACATCCTGCGGCCGGAGATCGAGGTGGACGCCGAGGGCGTCGTCACCTCCTTCGCGGTCAGGCAGGAGGCCCCGGCGCTGCCGGCCGGCGCCAAGGGCGAGCCGGTCCTGCGGCCGCACCGGATCGCGATCGGCGCCTATGAGCTGCAGGGCGGCAAGCTGGTCCGCACCGAGCGGATCGAGCTGGACGTGGACGGTGCGCTGACCCCCGTACCGCAGCTGGCGGGCAAGCAGCGCCCGGCCGTTCTCCTCCTCAACGACGACGATCTGTCGTACGCCAAGGTCCGGCTGGACGAGGAGTCGCTGAAGGTCGTCACCGAGCACCTCGGCGACTTCACCGAGTCGCTGCCGCGCGCCCTGTCGTGGGCATCGGCCTGGGACATGACGCGGGACGGCGAACTGCCCACCCGCGACTACCTCTCGCTGGTGCTGTCCGGCATCGGCAAGGAGTCGGACATCGGCGTCGTCCAGTCGCTGCACCGCCAGGTGAAGCTGGCGCTGGACCTGTACGCGGCGCCGGAGTGGCGCGAGACGGGGCTGGCGGCCTGGACGGCGGCGGCCCTGGAGCAGCTGCGGGCGGCCGAGCCGGGCAGCGACCACCAGCTGGCCTGGGCCCGTGCGTTCGCCGCCTCGGCCCGTAAGGACGAGCAACTGGACCTGCTGCAGGGCCTGTTGGACGGCACCGAGGAGATCCCCGGGCTCGCCGTGGACACCGAGCTGCGCTGGGCGCTGCTGCACCGGCTGGCCGCCACCGGCCGGGCGGACGAGAAGGCCATCGCGGCGGAGCTGGACCGGGACAAGACCTCGGCGGGCGAGCGGTACGCCGCGACGACCCGCGCGGCGCGTCCCACGGCGGAGGCGAAGGCCGAGGCCTGGGCCACGGTGGTGGAGTCGGACCAGCTCCCCAACTCCCTGCAGGAGGCCGTCATCGGCGGCTTCGTGCAGACCGACCAGCGGGAGCTGCTGGCGCCGTACACCGCGAAGTACTTCGCCGCGGTGAAGGACATCTGGAACTCCCGCAGCCATGAGATGGCCCAGCAGATCGCGGTGGGTCTCTACCCGGCGCTGCAGGTCTCGCAGGAGACGCTGGACGCCACGGAGGCCTGGCTGGCGTCGGCCGAGCCGAGTGCGGCGCTGCGCCGGCTGATGACCGAGTCGCGGGCGGGGATCGAGCGGGCGCTGAAGGCGCAGGCCGCGGACGCGGCGGCCTGACCCGCTGCCCGGTGGTGTCCGTCGGCGCGGATCGCGCCAGGCCCCCGTCCTCGGGGGTTGCCCGCCGTGGCGGCGGGATCTCCTTCCGCCGCCACGGCCGGTGCTGACGCCCGGCGGACGGGCCCGGTGGCTTCCGTCCGCCGGACGCGCCGGTGTCCGCCGGGCCCCGCCCCTCCGTCGGGGCCCGGTGGAAGAGGGGGGTGCGGCTCAGCCGTTGAGGGCGTCGAAGTGGCTGCCGAGGGCGGCGCGGCCCGCCGCGGTGGGGGCACCGTGCAGGCGCAGCCGCGCGAGGCCGCCGTCGGGGAAGACGTCCAGCCGTACGTGGGTGGCCGTCACGGCCTCCGGCAGCTTGAAGCGGTGCGGGGTGTCGGGCTGGAGCTTCGTCTTCGGCAGGATTTCGAACCAGGAGGCCTCGTCGGACGGGTCGCCGTCGCATCCGGACAGGGCGGCCCAGCCCGCGGAGTTGCCCTTGAGGTAGGCGGTGTCGATCTCCACGGCGCGGATCTCGCCCTGGGCGGCGAGACGGAAGCGCACCCAGTCGTTGGTGTTCTTGACCCGGCGGCGGCGGTTCTCCCAGCCGTCGTCCATTTTGCGGGACAGATCGGGCCGGATGACCTGGGTGGGCGAGGAGTAGAAGCGGTCGGAGGCGTCCTCGACGGTGCCGCCGTGCATGACGGAGGCCAGGTCGAGGGTGCCCAGCACATCGAGCCACTCCGGGTCCGGCACGACCTCGCCGTGGACCCGGAGGCGGGCTATGCCACCGTCGGGATGCTGCTTGAGCCGCAGGTGGGTGAAGCGGCGCTCCACGGTGACCGCGAAGCCGTTGGCGGCGTGGCCGCGGACGGGGGTGCGCGGGACCAGCTCCTCCCACTTCACCTCGTCGGCGAGCAGCTCCTCGGGGCTCGGGCTGCCGGGGAGCGCGGTGGCCTCGACGGTGACCTGCTGGGGGTAGTTGCCGCGGAAGTGGGCGGTGTCGACGATGACGCCGCGGATCACGCCGGGGGCGGCGAGGCGGATCAGGGCCCAGTCGTGCTCGTCGTCGGCCGGGAAGGGGTTCTCGCCGTCGGTGCCGCGGCGGCGCCGGGTCTCCCAGCCGTCCATGATCTTGCCCTTGTGGCCGAAGTGCTCGGGGTCGAAGACCGCCGGGGTGGGCTTCAGCAGATTCTCGCGCTCGGCGAAGAACTCGTCGTTCGCGGCGATCACTCCGGCGCCCAAACGGCGGTCGGCGAGATCGACGAACGAGGTGAAGGGGAAGTCCCCGCCGCGGTAGTCGGCGTAGGGATCTCCGCCACCGTACGGGTTGGCGTCGTTGGCGTGCGGATCAGTGGTGTCGGCGGCCGGGTTGGCGGTCATCGTGGCCTTTCGATGGGCGGGAGGTGCGGACCGCTCCACGGTCGCAGCGGGCGACCCCTCAGGTCCATCGAAAGTTTTTGAGGAATACGTTCAGCTGGGCTGAACGGTGGTGTCCCCCGGCGTCTGTGCGGCGGCCGCCTGCCGGAGCGCGGCCAGCACCCGGGCCGGGCCCGGCGCCCCTTCGGAGCCGCGCCGGGCCGCGGCGATCACATGGCGGCGCGGCTGGTCGGCGTGCAGCACCCGCAGCACCACTCCCCCGGCGCCACGCTCTGCGGATACGCCGTGCCCCTCTTCGCCGCGCCCGACGGCTTCCTGACGTCCGACGGCGCCGAGGCCGCCCGCCATCGCCATCCGCGGCACCAGCGCCACGCCCATCCCGGCCGCGACCATCGCCCAGATCGCGCTCCAGTCGGCGGCGGCATGCGCCTGCTCGGGCACGAACCCGGCGCTCTCGCAGGCGGTGGTGGTGATCTGCGACCAGGGGCCGCTGCTGCCGAAGATCCAGGGCTCGCCCGCCAGATCGGCCAGCCGCAGCCCCGGCTCACCGGCCAGCGGATGGCCGGCCGGCAGCGCCACGTCCAGCGGGTCGGCGAGCAGCGAGACCCGGCTGAACTTGGGGTCGCGCGGGGTGGGGGCGTGCGCGGCCAGCGACAGCGCCAGATCGACGCTGCCCTGTGCCAGCAGCTCGTAGGCGGCCTCCGCCTCCGCCTCCCGTACGGCGACCGACAGGCCCGGATGCGTACGGCGCAGCTCACGGACGGCCGGGACCACCAGGGCCGGGATGGCCGTGGAGAACGCGCCGACCCGTACCTGGCCCGCCTCGCCCTGGAGGTAGCCGAGCAGGTCCGCGTCCGCGCGCTCCAGCTGGGCGAAGACCGCCTCGGCGTGCCGCAGCACCAGCTGCGCGGCGTCGGTCAGCCGTACCCGCCGGCCGTGGGCCTCCAGCAGCGTGACCCCGAGCGCCTTGGCCAGCCCGGTCAGCTGCTGGGAGACCGCCGAGGGCGTCATGTGCAGCGCCTCGGCGGTCGCGGTGACCGTGCCCAGCTCTTGGAGGGTGCGCAGGATACGCAGCTTTTTGAGGTCCCAGTCGGCCATGCGGGCAGCGTACGCACCCGCCGCGGCCACCCGCCCGCGGGCGACGGCGGCGGGAAGCCGGCCGGGGTCAGCCGTCAGCCGCGGCGGTTGGCCTCGCGGCGGGCGAGGATGGCGGCCTGGCGCTCGTCGAACTTCCGCGCCTGGCCGTCCAGACCGTCCATGAACAGCCCCAGCTCCTCCTGCGCCGCCAGCCCGGCCGGGCCGAGCCCGCCGATCTCCAGCACCTTCAGATAGCGCAGCACCGGCTGGAGCACATCGTCGTGGTGGATCCGCATGTTGTAGATCCCGCCGATGGCCATCCGGGCGGCCGAGCGCTCGAAGCCGGGCATGCCGTGGCCGGGCATCCGGAAGCCGGTGACGACGTCGCGCACCGCGCTCATGGTCTGGTCGGGCGCCATCTCGAAGGCCGCGCCCAGGAGGTTGCGGTAGAAGACCATGTGGAGGTTCTCGTCGGTGGCGATCCGGGCCAGCATCCGGTCGCAGACCGGGTCGCCGGAGTGGTGGCCGGTGTTGCGGTGCGAGATCCGGGTGGCCAGCTCCTGGAAGGCGACGTACGCCACCGAGTGCAGCATGCTGTGCGCGTTGTCGGACTCGAAGCCCTCCGACATGTGGGCCATGCGGAACTGCTCCAGCTCGTCCGGGTCGACCGCACGGCTGGTGAGCAGGTAGTCGCGCATCACGATGCCGTGCCGGCCCTCCTCGGCGGTCCAGCGGTGCACCCAGGTGCCCCAGGCGCCGTCGCGGCCGAAGAGGGTGGCGATCTCGTGGTGGTAGCTGGGGAGGTTGTCCTCGGTGAGGAGGTTGACCACGAGGGCGATCCGGCCGATGTCGCTGACCTTGGACTGCTCGGGGTCCCAGGCCTCGCCGTCCAGCGGCCCGGGGAAGTTGCGCCCGTCGCTCCACGGCACGTACTCGTGGGGCATCCAGTCCTTGGCGATCTTCAGATGGCGGTTGAGTTCCTTCTCTACGACCTCTTCGAGCGCGTAGAGCAGCTGAGCGTCGCTCCAGGCGGCCTGGCCGAGCTCTCCGTTATGGCGGGCGGGGGCGATGGTCACGGGGGAACTCCTGGGGACGATGACCTACGGGTCCGTAGGTTTGACCTACGGACCCGTAGGTTACGTCATCGTAGGTTAGAGCGGGTTAAACACTGCGCCCCCTTCAAACCGGTCGAAAAGCGCTCGATAGCCTCCTCGCAACCCCTTTTTCACCTGCGGAAATATCCGAGTACGACAAAGGGCACCCGCCGGTTCTTGTCACCGGTGGGTGCCCTGTCCGGCTACGACGAAGGGCGCCCCCCGGTTCTGGTGAACCGAGGGGCGCCCCGAAGCGTCACTGTTGCCCGGCGTCAGCCCGCGGACTTGGCCTGCTTGCGGGACTTGTCGCCCGCGACGACCAGCCCGGCGATGATCAGGAAGAGCACGATGGGTGCAGCGACATAGAGGCCGAGCGTCGCGATCACGCTCAGGCCCGGACCCGGGTCGTCACCATCGTCGCGGGTGAGCGCAAACGCGGGGGACGACATCAGCAGCATCAGCGCGGTGCCGGCCGTGATGGTTCCGGCGCGCAGGACATTCTTATTGACCTTGTTGCTCACGAAGTCAACGTATCGGACGCCCTGGCGCCCCGCGCGCCCGGGGTGGCACGACCGGCGCCCCGCCGGGCCGGCGCCGCTCAGCCGCCCGCGGCCCGGCTCCGGTGCAGCGTCACCGGCGCGAGGCGGCTCGGGCCGCGGGACTGCTCGACGGTGACCCGTACGGCGTCCGCGGTCACCGGCGCCGGGAGCGCGAGGATCCGCCGGTGCCCGATGGTGGTGCCCCGGGCGAGCGTCGTCCATGTCCCGCCGGTCCGCGCCTGAACGGCGAAGCGCTCGACCCGCTGCCCGTGACGGATGCCCTCGGCGAGCCCGATCCGGTCGAAGGTCCAGGGCCCGGGTCCGGCCGCCCGCAGATCCCTGCCGTAGGTGTCGCGCACGGCGGTCCCGAAGGCGGCGAGCGAGGCGACGTCCTCGGCGGCGATCCGGCCGTCCTTGGCGGGCGGGACGTTCAGCAGCAGCGAGGCGTTGCGTCCCACGCTCTTCTCGTACAGGTCCATCAGCTCGGCCGGGGTCTTGGGGTGTTCGCCGGGGTGGTGGAACCAGCCGGGGCGCAGCGAGACATCGGCCTCGGCCGGGTACCACTGGAGGTACTTGGTGGTGGGCGCGAGGAGCTTGGCGCGGGAGCCGATGTCGGGGTCGGTGGAGTCGTTGGGCAGTCCGCCGGCCATCACGGTCCAGGGGTCTTCGACGGAGGGGGTCACGCTCCACTCCGTCTCCCGTGCGACGCCTCTCTCGTTGCCGACCCAGCGGGCGCCCTGCGGCCCGGCGAAGACGACGGTGTCCGGGGAGAGCCGGTGGATCAGCCGGAACCACTGGGCGACGTCGTATTTCTGGGTGATGCCGGAGTCCGTCCAGGGGTTGGCGCCGTCCAGCCACAGCTCGTCGAGGGGACCGTACTGGGTGAACAGCTCGTAGACCTGGTTGAGGTAGTACGCGTCGTAGTCGTCCGCCCGGACAGGGAAGACGGGCAGTCTGCCGCTGCGGACGGCGGCGGCGCGGTCGTCACCGGGGACGAGGGTGGGGATGGTGCGCTCGGTGACCTTGCT
This sequence comes from Streptomyces sp. NPDC054786, assembly GCF_053611685.1. Classification (NCBI taxonomy): domain Bacteria; kingdom Bacillati; phylum Actinomycetota; class Actinomycetes; order Kitasatosporales; family Streptomycetaceae; genus Streptomyces; species Streptomyces sp. NPDC054786. Next base: position 21,361 of record NZ_JBSHAW010000017.1, read on the forward strand.
GCCGTTGCCGAAGCGGCCCAGGCCGCGCGGCGCCCGGTCGCCGTCCTCCAGGGCGACCCGCTCGGGCAGGCTGAGCGGCTTGCCCTCCTGCTGCTTCCTGCGGATCTCCTCGACCCACTGCGCATGCCAGGCGTGCGGGAGTTCGGCGCCGTCGGAGGGCGAGAGATAGATCCCGACCTTCAGCCCGGCCTTGCGGGCGGCCCTGACGTACGCACCCACGACATCGGGGCGGCCGGGGCTCGCCGCGACGGAGTGCGGTGTGTAGCGGCTCGGGTAGAGCACGAACCCGTCGTGGTGCTTGGCGGTGAGCATCACCTGCTCGGCGCCGGCCGCCTTGTACGCGCGCATCCACTGGTCGGCGTCGATGCGGGAGCGGCCGGAGACGTCGAAGAGCTTCTCGTCCTCGGCGCCGGAGCCCCACTCCCGGTTGGTGAAGGTGTTCATGCCGAAGTGGGTGAAGGCGGTGACCTCCCTTTGCTGCCAGGCGAGTTGCCCCTTGGTGGGGACGGTATGGGCGGCCTTCTCGATGACGCGGTCCGGGGTGTCGCAGGGCTCGACGGCCATCTGGGAGGCGGGGCGTACGGGCCGGTCGCAGGGACCGGCGGCGGTCGGCGGCGACTGGGCCAGGGAGCTCTGGACGGGGACGAGCGCGGCGGCCGCGGTGAGCGCAAGCGCGCACAGCGTCCGCCGGGTGCTGCGGAGTGCCATGGTTCCCTCCAACTCGCCGACCACGCACGATGAATGGTCGGATGTCTGGATGGTTTCCACGGCATGGTGCCGGACGGCGCGGCGTACCGGAAGGGTGTGTGCAGTGGCGGGTTCCCGGCGCTTCCGGCCCTGATCCCGGGGCGGACTACCGCTGCCCGTCGGCCAATTCCCGCATCAACGCATGCAGGCGGGGCGAGGCGGCCAGCTCTTCAAGGCTGAGCGGACGCCCGTCGGGGCCGGCGATCGGCAGGCGCCAGTTCGGGTATTCATCCCATGTCCCGGGGAGATTCTGCGGGCGCCGGTCCCCCACCGCATCGGGCAGCCAGACGCCCACCATCCGTGCCGGGGTACGCAGCAGAAAGCGGTGTACGGCCTTGACGGCCGCTTCCTCGTCGCCCGCCCCTTCGGGCAGCAGGCCGTGCCGCACCAACTCCCGCAGCCACTCGGCGCGTTCGTACCGGGCCCGGGACCGCTCCCGCTCCGGCGGTCCGGCAAGCAGCCCGAGCCGCTCGCGCAGGGCGACGTCCTCGCCGGTCAACCGGGCCGCGGTGGGCGGCAGATCGTGGGTCGTGACGGTGGCCAGACAGGCGCTGCGCCACTCCTCGGGCGCCAGGATGCGGGCCACGGCGACGGGCTCGGGGGCGGCGGTCGGGGCGGACTCGGGGACGGGCTCCGGGTGGGCGTCCGGGGCGGGCTCCGGGTCGGGCGCGGCCACGGCCGTCGGCGCGGGCTCGGGGACGGGCTCCGGAACGGGCTTGTGGGCGGCCTCCGGGTCGGGCCTGTGGGCGGGCTCGGCCACGGCCTCCGGCGCCAGGGCCGCACCGGGGCCGTCCGCCGCCCCGTCCCGCAGCGCCCCGTCCCCGCCCTCGTCCCCGTCCTCGGCCTCCCGCTCCCCGCCCCCGTAGTCCCGCTCGAACCACAGCACCGACGTCCCCAGGACGCCCCGTTCGGCGAGCGCGCCGCGGACGCCCGGCTCGACGGTGCCCAGGTCCTCGCCGATCACCGCGGCGCCGGCCCGGTGCGCCTCCAGGGCCAGCACCGAGAGCATCGCCTCACCGTCGTAGCGGACGTAGGCACCCTCCGTCGGCGGCCGGCCCTCCGGGACCCACCACAGCCGGAACAGCCCCATCACATGGTCGATGCGCAGCGCTCCGGCGTGCCGCAGCAGTCCGCGCAGCAGCTCCCGGTAGGGGGTGTAGCCCGCGGCGGCCAGCGCGTCCGGGCGCCAGGGCGGCAAACCCCAGTCCTGGCCGCGCGAGTTGAAGGCGTCCGGCGGCGCCCCGATGGACATCCCGGCGGCGAAGGCGTCCTGCTGCGACCAGGTGTCGGCGCCGGAGGGATGGACACCGACGGCGAGGTCGTGCACCAGCCCGATGCCCATCCCCGCCTCCCGCGCGGCCCGTTGCGCGGCGGCCAGCTGCTGGTCGGTGAGCCAGACGAGCCGGCAGTGGAAGTCGATCCGGTCCAGCAGCTGGGGCCGCAGCCGGGCCGTGCCCGGGGAGCGCGGATCGCGCAGCCCGTCGGGCCAGCCGCGCCAGTCCGGACCGTGCCGCTCGGCGATCGCGCACCAGGTGGCGTGGTCCTCCAGCGCCTCGCCCTGCTCGGCGAGGAAGTCGCAGTACGCGGCCCGCCGGCCCGGGGTGAGCGGGATCGCACACACCAGCTCCAGGGCCTCGCGCTTGAGCGCCCAGACCGCGTCCCGGTCGATCAGCGCGCCCCCGTCGAGCACCCCGTCACGCAGCGCACGGGCCTGCCCGGTCAGCTCGTCGGCCCGTAAGCGTGCGGCGCCGGTGAGCTGGGCGTACTCCGGGATGTGTGCGATCCGCAGATGGACCGGGTCGGGGAAGCGGCGCGAGGAGGGCCGGTAGGGCGAGGGGTCGGTGGGCGGACCGGGGACGGCCGCATGCAGCGGGTTGAGCTGGAGGAAGCCGGTGGCCAGGGCGCGTCCGGACCAGGCGGCGAGGTCGGCGAGGTCTCCCAGGTCGCCCATGCCCCAGGACTGCCGGGACAGCAGCGAGTAGAGCTGCACCAGGAAGCCGTGGCTGCGGCCGGGCGGTGCGGGCACCCGGTCGGGCGCGACGATCAGCCGGGCGCGGGCGCTGCGGCCGTCGGGGGCGCGGGCGTGCAGCAGATGGACGCCGAGGGGCAGCCGGGTGAGGGCCGCCGGCTCGGACGCCGCCAGGTCTTCCGTGGCCGCGCCGCTCTCGGTCTCGACCCGCAGGACGGTGCCTTCGGGGAGACCGGCGAGGTCGGGCGGCCGGTCCGGGCGGGCGACGACGGTGCCGGGAAGCAAGAGGCGGCCCGCGCCCTGCTCGTACGCGGCCAGGGCGGTGCGTACTGCGTGCGGGGTGGAGGCATCGACTCCCAGTGCGGCGAGCACGGCGACGACGGTGTCGCCGGTGATCGGGACGCTCCTGCCCGGCGAGGGCTCGTAGGACGTGGCGATGCCGTGCAGCCGGGCGAGCCGCGCGCGGCCCATGGGTCCTCAGACCTCCATGGACTCCGTACCCAGGCCGGCGGCTGTCGGCTCGCTGGTCAGCGGCAGCTCGGCAGCGATCGGGACCTCACTGGTCAGCGGCGCGGCATCGGCGAGCGGGGGCTCGCTGGTCAGTGGCGGCTCGATGAAGCTGAAGGATCCGGAGCCGTCCAGGCCGGAATCGGGGTCGGACACCCCGTCGAAGATGTCGGGCTCCATCGTCGCACCTCCCGGTTTGGAGGACAGAGCGTCGAGGAGCAGCTGAGCGGATGCGGCCACGAGGGCCTCCCGTTCATCGGTAATGGGACAGGTGGGCCCTACCCACTCGACACGATCGCAGACGCATCTGCTCACGAAACGTGACCCACGTCACATTATGCCTCACGCAGGCGATTTCACTGTGGGGGAGCCCGGCGGACGCAGAGAACGCCGGGAAAGCGGGCATCGGGACGGAAACTCTGCGGCCCTGCGAACCCCCGGATACCGCCCTCGGAACGGCCGGAGGCCACTACCGGCCAAACTGTCCGGGACCCCCGCCATCGCCTTGTTGACACCCGAACCGCCACAATGGTGGGCTCACGGCCGAAGGTCTGTCCGAACGGGCATCGGCGGGGAAAAACGGGGCGCCGGTGCAGACCGGCGAGTGATGGACGGGGACGAGGAGCAGCCGTGCGAGGCCGGGGCGTATGGAGCGTCGGAAGTATCGGTAGGAGCGGCAGGGGGAACGGCGCGGGCGCCCGTGCGCGGGTGGCGGGGACCACCGCGCTGGCCGCCGCCGTCATCGGAGGCCTGCTCGGCGGGGTACCCAGCGCCCAGGCGGCGCCCGCGGACCCCGCCATCGGCGCCCCCGACCAGCCGGACCGGCCGGCCGACGGCGGGCAGCTGCCCGCCGTCTGGCCGCGCCCGCAGTCGATGCAGGAACTCGGCGCCGCCGTGCCGCTCGGCGGCGAGGCGACGCTGGTGGCCGCACCGGACACCGACCCCTACGCGCTGGACGTCCTGCGCGGACTGCTGCGGGACGCCGGGGTGCACACGGTCCACCGGTCGGCGCCCGGCGACCGGCTGCCCGCGGCCGGGCCGGTGATCCGGGTCGGCGGCAAGCAGGCCACGGACGCCCTGCGGGCGCTGCGGGCACCGGCCCGCGGGGATCTGCCCGCCGGCGGCTACCGGCTGGCCGTGGGCCAGGTCGCGGGCCGGGACACCGTCGCCCTGGACGGTGTCGGCCCCGACGGGCTCTTCCACGCCGCGCAGACGCTGCGGCAACTGGTCACCGACGGCCCGGGGGGAGATTCCGGCCGGGGCGGTGGCGGGAGTCGGGCGGGCGGCCGGCAGCTGGCCTCGGTGACCGTACGGGACTGGCCCGGCACGGCGGTCCGCGGCACCACCGAGGGATTCTTCGGGCAGCCCTGGAGCCAGTCCCAGCGGCTCGCCCAGCTGGACTTCATGGGCCGCACCAAGCAGAACCACTATCTGTACGCGCCCGGCGACGATCCGTACCGCCAGGCCCGGTGGCGCGACCCCTACCCGGCCGACCGGCGGGCCGAGTTCCGGGCGCTGGCCGAGCGGGCCCGCGCCAACCACGTCACGCTGGGCTGGGCCCTCGCCCCGGGCCAGGCGATGTGCCTGTCGTCCGAGGAGGACCTGCGGGCGCTGCGGCGCAAGGTGGACGCGATGTGGGCGCTGGGGGTGCGCTCCTTCCAGCTGCAGTTCCAGGACGTCAGCTACAGCGAATGGCACTGCGACGCCGACGCGGACGCCTTCGGCACCGGCCCCGGGGCCGCGGCCAGGGCCCAGGCCCGGGTCGCCAACACGCTCGCCGAGCATCTGGCGCAGCGGCACCCGCAGTCCGCGGCGCTCTCGCTGATGCCGACCGAGTACTACCAGGACGGCTCGACGGCGTACCGCCGGGCGCTGTCCGATGCGCTGGGCGACCGGGTCGAGGTGGCCTGGACCGGTGTGGGCGTGGTCCCGCGGACCATCACCGGCGGGGAGCTGTCCACCGCCCGCCAGGCGTTCGGCCACCCCCTGGTGACCATGGACAACTACCCGGTCAACGACTATGCCCAGGACCGGATCTTCCTCGGCCCCTACCGGGGCCGGGAGCCGGCCGTCGCCACCGGCTCCACGGCGCTGCTCGCCAACGCCATGCAGCAGCCGCTCGCCTCGCGCATCCCGCTGTTCACGGCCGCCGACTATGCGTGGAACCCGCGCGACTACCGCCCGGCCCAGTCCTGGGACGCGGCCGTCGACGATCTGGCGGGCGGCGATCCGCGGGCCCGTGCCGCGCTGCGCGCGCTGGCCGGCAACGCCTCCTCCTCGGTGCTGGACCGCACCGAATCCGGCTATCTGCAGCCCCTGATCGACCGCTTCTGGAAGGCTCGCGAGGTGGCGGTCAACCACGGCCGGCCCGGCCGGGACCCGGACCTCGCCAAGGCGGCCAAGGCACTGCGGGCCGCGTTCCGCACCATGAGCACCGCGCCCCGGGACCTGCGCTCGGACCTGGCCGCGGAGATCCGTCCCTGGGCCGAGCAGCTGTCCCGCTACGGCAGCGCCGGTGCACAGGCCGTCGACACGCTCATGGCGCAGGCCCATGACGACGGTGACGCCGCCTGGTCGGCCCAGCGGGCGGTGCAGCAACTGCGCAAGGAGTGCGCGCACAGCCCGGCGACGGTCGGCAAGGGGGTGCTGGCACCGTTCCTGGAGCGGGCGATGACCGAGGCCGACGCCTGGACCGGCGCCCGCCACGACGCCCCCCGGCCCGACGACGGCGCCGCTCCGACGTCCCTGACCGTCCCCTTCGAGCGGACCCGCCCGCTGGCCGCGGTGACCGCGCTGACCGATCCGGGCCCGTCCGCGGGTGCCGTCTCCCTGGAGGCGCACGTCCCGGGCGAGGGCTGGCGCCGTCTCGACCGGCTCTCCGCCACCGGCTGGACCGAGTCGAAAACGCCCCGGCTGCGCGCCGACGCGGTACGGCTGACCTGGGCGAAGGGGGCGGACGCCCCGACCGTCCACGCAGTCACCCCGTGGTTCGACGACACCTCCGCCGCCGGGCTCGAACTGTCCCGCAAGGAGTCCGACGCCCCGACCGGCGGCAGCGCGACGGTGGACGCCCGGATCTACTCCCGCCGCCCCGGCGATGTCCGCGGGAAGCTGACGGTCAAGGCGCCCAAGGGCTTCACCGTGCACGCCCCCAAGGAGGTCACCGCACCGCGCGGCGGCACGGCCATGGTCCGTATCACGGTCGATGTCCCCGAGGACGCCCCCTCGGGGACATATGAGATCCCGGTGAGTTTCGGCGGCGCGGAGCGGACGCTGACCGTGCGGTCGTATCCGCGCACCGACGACAAGGACCTGGCGCGCGGCACCGTCGCCACCTCATCCGGGGACGAGGCCGCCGGCTTCCCGGCGTCGGCGGCCACCGACGGCAACCCCAGGACCCGCTGGTCCTCCACCGCCGAGGACGGCGCCTGGCTGCAGTTCGCGCTGGCCCATCCGACCCGCCTCGGCCGGCTCGTCCTCAACTGGCAGGACGCCTACGCCGCCCGCTACCGCATCCAGGTCTCGCCGGACGGCCGCAGCTGGCGCACGGCGGCCACGGTCCGGGACGGCAAGGGCGGCCGCGAGTCCGTCCGGATGGACGCCAAGGACGCCCGGTTCGTCCGCATCCAGGGCGACAAGCGGGCCACCCGCTTCGGCTACTCGCTGTGGTCGGTGGAGGCGTATGCGGTCGCAGACCGCGGGAGAGCAGACGCAGACCATGGGACGGCAGACCGCGGGCCGACGGACGCAGGTCGCGGGCCGGCGGACGCGGACCGCGGGCCGGCAGACGCGAACCACGGGTCAGCGGGCGGGAACCACGGGTCAGCAGGCGGGGACCACGGGTCAGCACCTGCTGACCGGGGGTGAGCGGTGCGGCGTACGCGGTGACCGCCGTCATGGGCACGGGAGAGCCGTACGGCGTGCGGGCCGCGGCCGGGCACCGCGGGTGAGCCGTAGCACGGAGAAGGGCTGCCGTCGTGGGCGCCGCGGGACCCTCGTCGTCGTGGCGGTCGGCCACGGGGCGAGGGTCCGGCGGCGTCCGCCCCGGCCGGAGCGAGACGTTCGACACCACCGTCACGGACGGAGAAACCCGGACCTACGCCGATACGGCGTCGATCCGGGCCAGGGCGTCATCCGCGCCGTACGGCTGCAAATATGGCAGCCAGCGCGGGTCACGATGGCCCGTGCCGATGATCCGCCACGCCAGTCCTGACGGCGGGGCGGGCTGATGCCGCAGCCGCCAGCCGATCTCGGCGACATGGCGGTCGGCCTTGACGTGGTTGCAGCGCCGGCACGCGGCGACGACGTTTTCCCAGGTGTGCTGACCTCCGCGGCTGCGCGGGATGACGTGGTCGACGCTGGTTGCGACGCCACCGCAGTACATACAGCGCCCGCCGTCACGGGCGAACAGCGCCCGGCGGGTCAGTGGCACGGGGCCGCGAAAGGGCACCCGCACAAACCGCTTCAAGCGGACCACACTCGGAGCGGGTATGACATGGGTCGCACTGTGCATCAGGGCGCCGGACTCCTCGAGGCTCACAGCCTTCTCATTGAGTACGAGGATGAGCGCGCGGCGGAGCGGTACGACGCCGAGCGGCTCGTACGACGCGTTGAGGACCAGGACATGCGGCACGGGTGCCTCCTTGTACGCCGGCGGCGCGTGGCTCGCGCCGGGACGATCTCCCCACAGTGTCCCCCGGTGCCTGGTGGGAGCGCCACCATGACCGAGTAACGGGTCGGAGGTGTTTTCCACCACACATCCGGCACGCCCGTCCGGATCCGGCTCATTCGGGCCCGCGCACAACTATCCGACTCGAACAAGGGCGCGGACCGCTCCCGTTGCCCCGTTAGTGTGGTTGGTCTGCCCGGTTCCTGGGGTCCCCCCGAGGCCCGGGTCTGCTGTCCCACACGGAAGGTTCGACTGTGTTCTGGTCCGCTTCGCCGGCCGCTGCCGCGCACCTGAGCGCCGCCACGCCCGGCTCATCCGGCCCGACGTCGCTCGACGACGCCACCCAGAAGGCCACCAACGCCGCCGGCTGGGTGCAGGAGAACTGGGGGACGTGGCTCACGTCCGGCCTGCAGATCTTGCTGATCATCGTGATCGCGGTGGTGCTGCGGCATGTGATCCGCCGCACGATCACCAAGCTCATCGAGCGGATGAACCGCACCGCGGCCGCCGCCCAGGGCACCGCGCTGGGCGGTCTGCTCGTCAACGCCGAGCGACGCCGGCAGCGCTCCGAGGCCATCGGCTCGGTGCTGCGCAGCATCGCCTCCTTCGTGATCATGGGCACCGCCGCCCTGACGGTGCTCTCCGTGCTGAAGATCAACCTGGCGCCGCTGCTGGCCAGCGCCGGTGTGGCCGGTGTCGCCATCGGTTTCGGCGCCCGCAACCTCGTCACCGACTTCCTCTCCGGCGTCTTCATGATCCTGGAGGACCAGTACGGCGTCGGCGACGAGATCGACGCGGGGGTGGCCACCGGTACGGTCATCGAGGTCGGCCTGCGCGTCACCAAGCTGCGCGGCCCCAACGGCGCGATCTGGTACATCCGCAACGGCGAGGTCAAGCGGATCGGCAACCTCAGCCAGGGCTGGTCCACCGCCGCCGTCGATGTGGTGATCGCCGCCGACCAGGACCTGGAACGCGCCCGCGAGACCATCACCGGCGCCGGCGAGGAGATGTTCAAGGCCGAGCCCTGGAACGAGCAGCTGTGGGAGCCGGTGGAGGTCCTCGGCCTGAGCGAGGTGCACCTGGACACCGTCACCATCAGCGTCTCGGCCAAGACCATGCCCGGCAAGGCCGCCGGTGTGGAGCGCGAACTGCGCTGGCGCATCAAGCGCGCCCTGGACGGCGCCGGCGTCCACCTCGCCCCGCGCCCGGCCCCCGAGGACGAGGACGAGGAGGCCGCCGACCCCAGCGACGCCGTGGCCGCCCCCTCGGCCCTCAACAACCCGCTCTCCCCGCAGTCCCTGGCGACCAGCCCGATCGCGTCGCCGTCGAAGATGGGGAAGTAGCACCCACCGCGTTCGTCGCCGCGACGCCCCGGACTCGTTCGTCGAGCCCGGGGCGTCGCGGGTTCGTGGGCATCGCGGGTTCATGGGCATCGCGGGTTTTCGTGGGCATCGCGTACGGAGACGTCCGGGAACCGGATGCCGCTGCTCCGCGGCCTGTTGCTGCTGCCGGCCGTGAGGGTGATCGGCTCGACGCCGTGGTCCTGCCCGCACAACGGCAGAGCCCGTTCTCCGTCTGTCGTGTCCGGGGTCGCGTGCAAGGTCAGCCTGCCGTACCCATTGACTCGCCCCTGCCCGCCGCCTACCTTCCTGTTCATCGATTGGAAGGTTTCTTAACAGATGCTCGGCGGGCGTCACGGCCGCCGGTGAACGGGGGTGACGGTCATGGCCGGTGGGCAGAGCGCGCAGGGGACGCCCGGGACGCCGCGGGTGTTGCGGGCCATGAACGACCGGGCGGCGCTCGATCTGCTGGTGTCGCAGGGGCCGCTGACCCGTACGCAGATCGGGGAGCTGACCGGGCTGTCGAAGCCCACCGCCTCGCAGCTGCTGGCGCGGCTGGAGGCCGCGGGACTCGTACGGACGACCGGGAACGTGACCGGGCGGCCGGGGCCCAGCGCGCAGCTGTACGAGATCAACCCGACGGCGGCGCATATCGCCGCGCTGGCCGTCGATCAGCTGGGGATCACCGCCGCGGTCGCCGACATCACCGGGCAGGTGCTCGGGGAGGAACGGGTCGACACCGATGCCGTTGCCGAGGACGCGCCGAACCGGACCGCGCAACTGGTCGCGCGGGCCGTCGACGGGGCGCTGGCCAAGGCAGGGCTGGAGCGCGAGCAGCTGCACGGGGCGGTGATCGGCACACCCGGAGCGCTGGACCCGCAGACCGGGCGGCTGCGCTATGCGCCACATCTGCCGGGCTGGCACTCGCGGGCGCTGAAGGAAGAGCTCGCCGAGGTGCTGGGCACGCCGATCACCATCGAGAACGATGTGAATCTGGCGGCGGTCGCCGAGCAGCACGACGGGGCCGCACAGGACTTCGACGACTTCGTGCTGGTGTGGGCCGACGAGGGGGTCGGCGCCGCCATCGTGCTGGGCGGCCGGCTGCTGCGCGGGGCCACCGGCGGCGCGGGCGAGATCGGCTATATGCCGCTGCCCGGCGCCCCGTTGTCCCGGGGCGGCGACCGCAGCGCCGCGCAGGCGGACGCCGGCGGCGGCTTCCAGCGGCTCGTCGGCTCGCCGAGCGTGATCGCGCTGGCCCGGGAGTACGGGGCCCCACAGGTCCGTACGGTCGCCGAGGCGCTGGCACACGACGAGGTCCGCGCCAAGATCGCGCGGCGGCTGGCGACCGGGATCGCGGCCGTGGTCGCGGTCGTCGACCCGCGGCTGGTGGTGCTCTCCGGTGAGGTCGCCCAGGCCGGCGGGGAGGCGCTGCGCGCCCTGGTCGAGGAGGAGTTCACCGGGCTCGCGCTGCCCCGCCCCGCATTGCGCCTGAGCCATATCGACGGCCCTCCGATCCTGATCGGCGCACTGCGGACGGCGCTCGCGGATGTGCGCGATGCGGTGTTCCGCACCGGCTGAGCGGCACGCCGGGCGCGATGCCTGCGCGGGCCGGCCGGACGGTGCCGTAAAGCCGGACCGGCCGGGCGCGGTGCCGTTGCCGGACCGGCCGGACACTTCCGGCGCCGGACCGGCCAAGTGGACGACCACGCACGTCACTCGGTCACTTCCCCCTCCCTCCGCAGCAAAGGAAGTCCGCCATGCCGTTTCCGCGTCCGCGTGTCTGGTTGTCGGCGGTGCTGGCCGGCGCCGGGCTGCTCGTTCCGGGCTGCGCCAATCCCGGCGTCGGCAGTGCGCACGACGATCCGGCCGAGCCGGCCACGCTCACGTTCTGGCACGGCTGGTCCACCGCCGGCGAACGGAAGGCCATCAATGACAGCGTCGCCCGCTTCGAGAAACGGCACCCCAACATCACGGTGAAAGTGGTGCCCGATGTCACCGACGAGACCATGAATCAGGCACTGCGGGCCGGCGGGGACGAGGCACCCGATGTGGTGTCGTCGTTCACCACCAACAATGTGGGGCAGTACTGCTCGTCGGGCATGTGGGTGGACCTCGATCCGTTCCTGAAGAAGACCGGGGTGGACAAGGAAAAGGTCTTCCCCAAGACCTTCCTGGATTACACGAGTTATGAGGGCGAGCAGTGCGCCTTGCCCCTGCTCGCCGATTCCTACGGGCTGTATTACAACAAGGACGCGTTCCGGAAGGCCGGTATCAGACGGCCGCCGCACACCATGTCCGAGCTGAAACGGGATGCCGTCAAACTCACCCGACGGGACAGGAACGGCTCGTACGAGCAGGTCGGCTTCATGCCCAACTTCCGGCTCTACCAGAACAGTCCGGACCGGATGCTCGCCCAGTGGGGACCGGAGTACTTCGACAAGAACGGCAAGGCCAGGCTCGCCAAGGACCCGGCCGGCAAGAAATTCTTCGCCACCACCCGCGCGTTGATGGACGCCCAGGGCGGCTACGGGCCGTTGGAGAAATTCCGGACCACCTTCGGCGATGAGATGTCGTCGCAGAACGCCTTTCTGACGCAGAAGCTGGCCATGCACCTGGACGGCGAGTGGCGCGGACTGATGCTCCGCCAGGCAAAGGCACCCTTCCACTGGGGCACCGCGCCGATGCCGGTCCCGGACGACCAGGCGGACACCTACGGCCGGGGGTATCTCACGGGCACCGTCGCCGGCATCGCCCACAGCAGCCGGCACCAGAACGCGGCGTGGGAGCTGGTGAAATTCCTGACCGTGGACACCGACCAGGTGGTCCGGCTCGCCAATGCCATCCATAACGTGCCGTCGACGCAGGCGGCGCTCAATTCGCCCGAACTGGACGCCGATCCGACGTTCCGCACGTTCCTCGATATCGCGCAGAACCCGCACAGCGTGGCCCTGCCGCCGTCCAACAACGGCGGGCAGTACGTCACCACGCTGCAGGACTTCTCCTACCGCGTCGAGGCCGGAAAGGTCCCCGATCTCGACGCCGGCCTGCGCGGACTCGATGCCCAGATCGACGCCGACAACCTTCAGTCCGAGAACTGACGGAGAACCGACATGGCATCCACCACTCTCACGCCGCCCGCACTACGGCGAAAGCGCACGCGCGCGCGGCTGCGCACCCTCGGCTTTCTCTCCCCCTGGCTCATCGGCTTCTCGGTCTTCTTCGGCTATCCGCTGATCGCCACCGTGTACTTCTCGTTCATGCACTACAACCAGATCGAACCCCCGGATTTCGTGGGGCTGCGGAACTGGAAATATGTGCTGACGCAGATGCCGCTGCTCGGGCCCGCACTGTGGAACACCCTGTGGCTGGTCGTGGTGATGGTCGCGCTGCGGGTGCTCTTCGGACTGGGCGTCGGCCTCCTCGTCACGAAAATCAAGACGGGCGTCGGCCTCTTCCGTACGGCCTTCTATCTGCCGTATCTGGCACCCCCGGTGGCGGCCACCGTGGCGTTCGTCTTCCTGCTCAACCCCGGCACCGGCCCCGTCAACGACATCCTCGGGGCGATCGGCATCCCCGCCCCGTCCTGGTTCAACGACCCCGCCTGGGCCAAACCGTCGCTGGTCATGCTGTCCCTGTGGGGCATCGGCGACCTGATGGTGATCTTCGTGGCGGCGCTGCTGGACGTCCCCAGGGAACAGTACGAAGCCGCCGAGCTGGACGGGGCCGGTGCCTGGGGGAAGTTCCGCTATGTCACCTGGCCGTCGCTCACCCCGATCGTGATGTTCGCGGTGGTCACCGGCGTCGTCCAGACCATGCAGTACTACACCCAGGCGCTGGTCGCCGGAAAGCTCGCCTCCGGCATCTCCATCGGCCCCGGCACGGTCATCCAGCCCGGCTACCCGGACCACTCCACCCTCACCGTCCCGCAGCTCGTCTACTCCCTGGGCTTCCAGAACTTCAACACCGGCGCGGCGTGCGTGCTCTCCCTCGTGCTGTTCGTCCTCGCCATGGCCGTCACCACCCTGCTGCTGCGCAAACGCGCCGGCCTGCTCCGGGCGGAGGACTGATCCGACATGGCCACCACGACCCTCGACACGCGCCGCGCCCCGGCCCGCGGCGGCACCGCCGTCGGCCCGGCCGGCCGCGCCCGCCGCACCCGGCTGCTGCACTGGATCGCCGTACACGCCGTCGCCCTCGCCGCCGCGCTGTTCTTCGTCCTCCCGTTCGTGTTCGTCTTCCTCACCTCCGTCATGAGCGACGACCAGGCGATGAGCGGCGAGTTGTGGCCCCACGCATGGCACTGGTCCAACTACGTCACCGTCTTCCGGACCCCCGGGTTCCTGGACTGGTGGAAGAACTCCCTGCTGTACGCGGGCCTGGGCACCCTGTTCACGGTCTGCTCGGCCGTCCCCGTCGCCTATGCGCTCGCCAAGTTCCGCTTCCGCGGCCGGCGCACCGCGCTGATCCTGGTCATCTCGACGATGATGCTGCCGCCGCAGGTCATCGTGATCCCGATGTATCTGGTCTGGGCACAGCAGCTGCATCTGGCCGGGTCGCTGTGGCCGCTGATCATCCCGATGGCATTCGGCGACGCGTACTCGATCTTTCTGCTGCGGCAGTTCCTGCTGACCATCCCGCCGGAGTACATCGAAGCGGCGAAGGTCGACGGCTGCGGGGAACTGCGCACCCTGCTGAAAATCGTCGTGCCGATGGCCAGGCCCGGCATCGCCGCCATCGCCCTCTTCCAGTTCTTCTACTGCTGGAACGACTACTTCGGCCCGCAGATCTACGCCGCGCAGAACCCGGCGGCCTGGACGCTCTCCTACGGGCTGGAGTCCTTCAAGACCGCCCACAGCGTCAACTGGAACCTCACCATGGCGGCGACGCTGCTGGTCATGGCGCCGGTCATCATCGTTTTCTTCTTCGCACAGAAGGCCTTCGTCGAAGGCGTCACGCTCACCGGAGTGAAGGGCTGATCCTGCATGCCGTCTCCCGAGGGACGCACCCCGCACCCCCGCATCAAGCTCGCCGTGGTCGGCGGCGGCTCGACCTACACCCCCGAACTCATCGACGGCTTCGCGCGCCTGCGGGACGTCCTGCCGCTGGAGGAACTCGTCCTCATCGACCCGGCCGCTGACCGGCTGGAGCTGGTGGGCGGCCTGGCCCGGCGGATCTTCGCCAAGCAGGGGCACCCGGGCCGGATCTCCTGGACCGACGACCTGGACGCCGGTGTCGACGGCGCGGACGCCGTGCTGCTGCAACTGCGGATCGGCGGCCAGGCCGCCCGCAACCAGGACGAGACCTGGCCCTTGGAGTGCGGCTGCGTCGGCCAGGAAACCACCGGCGCCGGCGGCCTGGCCAAGGCGCTGCGCACGGTCCCCGTCGTCCTCGACATCGCCGAGCGGGTGCGCCGCCGCAACCCCGACGCCTGGATCGTCGACTTCACCAACCCCGTCGGCATCGTCACCCGGGCGCTGCTCACCCACGGCCACAAGGCCGTCGGACTGTGCAACGTCGCCATCGGCTTCCAGCGCAAATTCGCCGCACTGCTGGGCGTCTCCCCCGGCGAGGTCGAGCTGGAACACGTCGGCCTCAACCACCTCACCTGGGAGCGGGCGGTACGCGTCGCGGGCAAGGACGTCCTCCCCGAACTGCTGGCGGAACACGGCGACGCCCTCGCCGACGACCTGCGCATGCCCCGCCCGCTCCTCGACCGCCTCGGCGTCGTCCCCTCCTACTATCTGCGCTACTACTACCAACACGACGCGGTCGTACGGGAGTTGCGCAGCAAACCCTCCCGCGCGGCGGAGGTCGCCGCCATCGAGCAGCAACTCCTCGGTATGTACGGCGACCCGGCACTCGACGAGAAGCCGGAGCTGCTGTCCCGGCGCGGCGGTGCCTTCTACTCGGAGGCCGCCGTGGCGCTCACCTCCTCCCTCCTGCGGAGCACCGGAGACACCCAGGTCGTCAACGCCCTCAACCACGGCACCCTGCCGTTCCTGCCCGACGACGCGGTCATCGAGGTCCCCGCGACCGTGGACTCGACGGGCGCCACGCCCCTCCCCGTACGCCCCCTGGAACCGCTGTACGCCGGGCTGGTCGCGAACGTCACCGCCTACGAACACCTCGCCCTGGAGGCCGCGCTGTGGTGCGGGGACGGCCGGAGCGCCGACCGGGCCGGCGGGCGCAAAGCCGTCTTCTCCGCCCTGCTCGCCCACCCCCTCATCGGCCAGACCGACCACGCGGACCGGCTCACCGACGAACTGATCGCGCACAACCGGGAGCACCTCACGTGGGCCTGACCGGCACGGCGCTCGCCATCGACGCGGGCAACAGCAAGACCGACGTGGCGCTGGTGGCCGCGGACGGCACACTGCTCGGCACGGCACGCGGCAGTGGCTTCCAGCCGCCGGTGGTGGGCGTCGGCCCGGCGGTCGACGTCCTGGCGCCGCTGATGCGGTCCGTCCTGGCACAGGCCGGGGTGACGGGCCCCGTCGGGCATCTCTCCGCCTTTCTCGCCAACGCCGACCTCCCCGTCGAGGAAGAGGACCTGACCGCCGAGATCGCGGGCCGGGGGTGGGCCCGCACGGTGAGCGTCCGCAATGACACCTTCGCGCTGCTGCGGGCGGGGCTGCCGGACGACGGGGAACCGGTGGGCGTCGCCGTGGTGTGCGGGGCGGGGATCAACTGCGTGGGGCTCGGTCATCAGGGGGCCACCGCGCGCTTCCCGTCCATCGGCCGGATCTCCGGTGACTGGGGCGGCGGTTCGTTCCTCGCCGAAGAGGCACTGTGGTGCGCGGCCCGCGCCGAGGACGGCCGCGGCGCACCGACCGGACTGGCCAAGGCCCTGCCCGCCCACTTCGGCCTGACCACCGTGCAGGAACTGATCGAGGCCCTCCATCTGCGGGACATCCCCGACCGCCGCCGCCATGAAATGACGCCGCTGCTCTTCGCCGTCGCGGATTCCGGCGACCCGGTCGCCCGGACCCTCGTGTCCCGCCAGGCGGAGGAAGTCGCCGTCCTGGCCACCGTCGCACTGGAGCGTCTCGGCCTCCTCGGCGAACCGACCCCCGTGGTCCTGGGGGGCGGCGTCCTGGCCGCCCGTCACCCTCTTCTCCACGACCGGATCGCCCAGCTCCTCTCGGAGCGCGCCCCCAAGGCGGTTCCCCATGTGGTGACCGCCCCACCGGTGTTGGGCGCCGCCCTGGACACCTTGGACCGGGCGGGGGCGGAGGCGGGGGCTTATGAGCGGTTGAGGGGGGCTTGGGGGGAGGGGTAGGGGAAGGTGGGGGCGAGGTTGGGGGTGGGGGGCGAGGTTGGGGTGGGGCTGGGGGTGGTGGGGCTGGGGGGTGGTGGGGCTGGGGGTGGTGGGGCTGGGGGCGACGCCGTGCTGAGCCACCGCGCTGGGCCGCCTCCCTGGGGGCCTCCCCCTCCCCCCACCCCTCCCCCACGCCCCAGGCCCCGCGCCCCCGTCACCCCACCCGCACGCTGTCCCCCCGTCGCGTCTCCGTCCGTTCGCCCGGAGCGAGGACGAGGTCCGGGCGGGAAGTGTCGTCCGGGAGGGGTGTGTGGCCCGGTGGCGCGTGGGGGTCGCGGGAGTCGCGCTCCGTGACGATGGTGACGTGTTGGTCCGTGTCGTTGATGATGAGCGTGGCGGAGCCGTCCACACGGTGGTCGAGGGGGTAGCTGCCGTCGGGATCGACGTAGGTGGTGCCGCCGATGGTCAGGAAACCACTGGCGGAAGGAGGTCTGTCGGAGGTCGGCCCGTCTCCGCTCGCGGCGGTCGTAAGGGAGTTGAGGAGTCTGTTCATACGGCGCATGGCGTGCTCTCCGATTCGCCGGGCGCAGGGCGGACCCGGGGCGATTGCTGGGACGAGGTTCAACCTTCGTCACTCAGAGTAGTCGGAGAGGGGTTCGCGGGACAGCGGCGCGTGGGAGCGAAACGGGGGGCGCGAAGACACCGCAGCGCGCCTCCGGGTCACCTCCCGCCAGGCCTCCGGACTTCCAGGTCGCCAGCCCACCGGACCACCGGACCACCGGCCCGCCAGACCACCGGCCCACCCCTCCCGAATCAGTCACCCACCGGTCAGTCATCCACCGGTCAGTCATCCACCGGAAGCGCAAGATCCCGTACGTGACCGGCGAGGAGAAGGACCGCGGCGTCCACGGCGGCCTGTGGGTCCTGGGCGCGGATGGCATCGGTGAGGCGGGAGTGCGGGTCGTCGGGAGCCGCCGTGGCGGTGTCCAGGCAGGCGGCGCGGCGGAGTTCCTCGCGGAGGGCGGCGCTCAGGGAGCGGTAGATGTCGGCGAGGACGGGGTTGTCGCTCGCCTCGGCGACCAGGACGTGGAACTCGGCGTCGGCGGCGGTGAACGCCTCGCTGTCATGCGCGGCGAGGGCGGCCTTGCGGCGGTTCAGTGCGGTTTCGATACCGGCGAGCTGGGCGTTCGTACGGTGCTTGGCGGCCTGGCGGGCGGCGACCACGTCGAGGCCCTGGCGGACCTGGGTGACATGGCTGAGCTCGGCGCGTTCGAGGCGGCGGCGGAGGGCGACCGCGCTGTCGTCGTCGGAGATCACGAAGGTGCCGTCGCCCTGCCGGGGCTCCAGGAGGCCGGAGTGCACCAGGGACCGTACGGCTTCGCGGACCGAGGCGCGGCTGACGCCGAGGGTTTCGGAGAGCGCGCTCTCGGGCGGGATGCGGCCGCCCACCGGCCAGGTGCCGTTCACGATCTGGGCGCGGATCTCGTCGGTCGCGGTCTCCACGAGCGACACCCTGCCCTTGCGGACCGACTGCACGAGATCACTCCCCCTTCGGCGCGGTGTCCGGGCTCCGGCATCACCTGATGTCTGACGACTCTCCGCCAACTCTAGTGCCGGTCCCGGTGGCACGGCGGGCTCCCGCCGGATCGCGATCCGAACAAGATCGGGGCAATCGCGGTGTGTGTGTCAGCGGCTACAGACATACTGCTGCCCATGCACCAGTCCTTCTCGTGAGCGCTCCCGGGCGCTGTGCGCGGGGGCCGGTCCCGAAGCCAGCGCCCAGGGGGAGGTTCCGTGTCGACCACCAGCGTGTCACCGCCCGTCCCGAGGCGCAGGACGGCCTGGGCCGAGGGGCTGGACGAGCTGCGTGCCGCGGCGACGACCGAGCCGGGCCGGCTGCGGGTGATCGGTGCCGTACTGGCCCTGCTGGTGGTGCTGTTCGGCGCGGTCACGGCCTGGCAGGTCGCGGACCGGGCGGCGGCCGCGGACGATGTGGTGGAGCACAGCCAGCCGCTGACCGCGGACGCGGCGAGCATCTACCGCTCGCTGGCGGATGCCGATACGACGGCCGCGGCGGGCTTTCTGGCCGGTGACAAGGAGAGCGAGGCGACCCGCGACCGGTATGCCGCCGATATCTCCACGGCGTCCGCGTTGCTGGTCAAGGCGGCGGCCAACAGCAGTGGTTCGGACGGGGCGGGTGCGCAGATAGCGAAGCTCAACAGCCGGCTGCCGCGCTATACGGGGCTGGTGGAGACGGCGCGGGCGAACAACCGGCAGGGGCTGCCGCTGGGCGGCGCGTATCTGCGGTACGCCAATGAGCAGATGCGTACGGAACTCCTCCCGGCCGCACGGGCGTTGTACGACACGGAGACGGACCGGCTGGCGGCGGACTACGGCGCGGCCAAGGCGTGGCCGTGGTACGCGCTGGCGGCGGGGGTGGTGGCGATCGGTGCGCTGGGGTGGGCGCAGCGGCGGCACTACCGGCGCACCAACCGGGTGTTCAGCAGGGGCCTGCTGGCGGCGACGGCGGCGTCCGTCGTGGTGTTGTTGTGGCTGGTGGCCGGGCATACGGTGGCGCGCACGGGGCTGACCGGTTCGTATGAGCACGGTGCCCGGTCGCTGCGGGTGCTCAACGAGGCGCGGATCGATGCGCTGCAGGCGCGCGGGGACGAGAATCTGACGCTGGTGGCGCGCGGTGCGGTGCTGACCGATGGCCAAGAGGATTTCTACGAGGCCGGTTTCCGTTCCGGGATGGCGGATCTGGCGGGCGGGGGCGAGCACGGGGATGCGTCGGCGAAGAGCAGGCTCGGGGCGGCGCTGGCGCTGGCGGACGACGAGGCGGGGCGGCGTCCGGTGCGCGAGGCGCTGACGCAGGTGCGGCAGTGGCAGGTGCGGCACGGCGCGGCGCGGGCGGCGGACGACAAGGGCGATTACGAGCGGGCGCTGGCCAAGGTGATCGGCACGGGCGGGTCCACCGGGGAGTCCTTCGACGGGGTGGCTGCCGGGCTGCAGCAGGCGCTGGTGCATGAGCAGGCGGAGTTCCGGTCGGCGGCGGACGCCGGGCGGGGGGCGCTGGACGGACTTCCGGTGGGGGCCGGGGTGCTGGCGGCGTCGGCGGCGGTGGGCGCGGTGCTGGGGATCGGCCGCAGGCTGGCGGAGTACCGGTGATGAGGCCTGGTGGGAGGGACATGAGGGTGCGCGCGCGAGGGCTGGTGAATCTGCGTGCCGTCCTGGCGCCGGTCGCCGCCGGGATGTGTGTGATGGCCGCGGCCGCCGCCGTGCTGGTGCCGACGCTGGGCGGTGACGCCGGGCGGGCCGGGCGCGGTCCCGGCCGTGTCTCCCCGCCCGCGGCGACGCATCGGGCGCACGGCCCGGGGGCGGCGCCGGCCGGCGCGCCGTGCACGGCGCGGAACGCCGCGGAGAGTCTGCGCCCGTCGCCGGACGACGGTGCGGCGGTGAAGCGGATCAAGGAGAAGGGCCAGCTGGTCGTCGGGGTGGACCAGAACACCTACCGGTGGGGGTACCGCAATCCGGCCACCGGCACCCTGGAGGGCTTCGACATCGATCTGGCGCGGGCGATCGCCGAGGACCTCCTGGGGCCGCACCCCAAGGTGGTCTTCAAGGCGGTGCCGACCAACCAGCGGATTCCGGCGCTGCAGAAGCGTTCCGTCGACATGGTGGTGCGGACGATGACGATCAACTGTGCGCGTAAGCAGCAGGTGGCGTTCTCGACCTCGTATTTCCAGGCGGGGCAGCAGGTGCTGGCTCCGATCGCCTCGAAGGTCAGGGCGTTCGACGATTCGCTGCGGGGCAAGCGGGTGTGCACGGCGGCGGGTTCGACGGGCGAGACCGCGCTGACGGCGCAGCGGCACGGCGCGAAGGTGCTGACGGTGCCCAGTCAACTCGACTGTCTGGTGCGGCTGCAGCTGGGGCAGGCGGACGCGGTGGTCACGGACAGTGCGCTGGCCGCGGCGCAGGCGGCGCAGGATCCGGCGGTGGAGCTGAAGGGCGAGCCGTTCACGGACGAGTCGTACGGCGTGGCGATGAACAAGGACGACACGGATCTGGTGCGGCGGGTCAACAAGGTCCTGGACGACTACCGGGGCGGCGGCGACGACAGCTCGTGGATGCGGGCGTACCGCAAGTGGCTGAAGGCCGATCTGCCGGGCATATCGGGGCCGCCGTCGCCGGAGTACGGCGACTGATCGCTCCAAGGAGCGGAGTACCGCCACTGGCCGCCCCGGGAGGGCCGGATGCCGTCACTATGGAAGGGGACGCGGGAGGAGCAGACCGCATCGGCCGTCCGGCCGCAGCAACCGCCGTGCACCGTACGCGTATTGGAGAGGTGATCGATGGGGGTCCCTGGACCCTTCCCCGGTTCTCCGGGGAGGCCCGATGCCCCGGTGCTGGGCCGGGAGGAGGTGGACCGCGCCCTGGCGCGGCTCGATGCCGAGTACGAGGCGATCGAGACGTCGCTGCTCGCGTTGCAGGATCACGCGGGGCGCCGGCTGCTGGAGGGCGCCGATCTGGCCGGCACCACCAAGGAGCGCTGGGCCGCGGCGGAGCGGTCCATCACGGTCCTGTGGTCGCTGTTCGATGCGTATACGGCGGCGCTGGAGGCGGCGCGTGAGCTGCGGGCGCGGCGGCGCTGGCCGTCCCCGGAGGATCTGGCGGAGCTGACGGAGCTGCTGCGCGGCGACGGGGTGACGGTGCCGGGTGCGGCCGCGGCCGGCGGCGCGGAGAGCGGCCCGGCCCGGCTGAGCGAGCGGTTCAGTCTGGAGGGGCTCGTCGAGCGGATGAACGGGCTGTACGCGCGGTCGCTGGATGTCATCGTCGCCGCCGATGCGGTCTGGTCGGCGCTGCCGGCCCGTATAGACCTGCTGTCGGCCGAGTTGCAGCGGACGCGTTCGCTGGCCCATTCGGTGGGGGTGCGCCCCGGTGAGCATCCGGCGGGCGACGACCTGGAGCGGATCACGGATGAGCTGTTGCGGCTGCGTGCCCAGGTGATCGCGGATCCGCTGGCGTTCTGGGTGTCGTCGTCGACGGGGAGTTCGGCGCCGGGCGGGGGCCGTCCGGACACCGGGCGCTATGACCGTGCGGCGCGTGCGCTGGAGGACATCCGGCGTGAGGTGGCGGCGGTGCTGGATGTGCGGCAGGACGCGGAGCGGCGGCTGATGCAGCTGCGGGACGTGCTGTCGCGGGCGGACCGCACGCTGACCGAGGCGCGGCAGGCCCGTGGCGAGGTGCTGGCGAAGATCGCCGCGTCGGAGGTGCCGGCGGTCAGCGGCCCGTCGACGGCGCTGCACGAGCAGTTGGCGGCGGCCGCCGACTACCGCAGGCGGGCGCAGTGGCACCGGCTTTCGCCGCTGCTGGACAGCCTGGAGGAGCGGGCGGAGGACGAACTCCTGCGCGCCCGTGAGTCATTGACGGCGGTGACCGCGCCGCTGGCGGTGCGGGCCGAGCTGCGCGGCCGGCTGGACGCGTACAAGGCGAAGGTCGCACGTCACGGTTTGGCGGAGGATCCGCTGCTGACCGAGCGGTACGACGCGGCGCGGCGGATGCTGTGGAGCGGGCCGTGTGATCTGCGGGCGGCGGAGCAGGCGGTGTGGCGCTATCAGCAGGCGGCGGCGGAGGCGTTGGCCCCGCAGCGGCTGGAGGGCAGGGGGGAGCCGTGACGGAGCGGGCCGACGAGCGCTGCCAGCGGCGGGAGTGCGCGGGCAGTTACGAGGATGTCGGCGGCGGTGAGCTGTACTGCGACCTGTGCGGGCTGGCGCCGGTGGTCTCGCCGGACGGTCTGCTGTCCTCGCCGCCCACGGGCCTGACGGGCCGGGCGCTCGCGGAGACCACGGCGGACCGCGAGGCGGCGGGGGCGCTGCTGACGGTCCCCTCCCCGGCCCCCGGTTCCGGTCACAGCGTGCCCTCCGCCCGCGTGTCGACGTCGCGGCGCTCGGTGTCCGGGCGGCTGTCGCGCGCGGTGTCCGGCGGTGGTCCGACGCGCGGTATGTCGGCGGTGTCGGTGCGCGGTGCGGGCAGCGGCTCGTCGTCCGGGGCGGCGCGGGGGCGGCTGGGCGCGGGCCTGGTGGCGGTGCCGGAGGTGCCGCGGCCCGATCCGCGTACGGCGGTGCTGGAGCATCCGGAGGTCCCGGAGCGGAAGCGGTTCTGCAGCCGTGCGGACTGCGGTGCGCCGGTGGGCCGGGCGCGTGGTGAGCGGCCGGGCCGTACGGAAGGGTTCTGCACCAAGTGCGGCCATCCGTACAGCTTTGTGCCCAAGCTGCGGCCCGGCGACATGGTGCACGGCCAGTACGAGGTCGTGGGCTGTCTGGCGCACGGCGGGCTCGGCTGGGTCTATCTGGCGACGGACCATGCGGTCTCCGACCGGTGGGTGGTGCTCAAGGGGCTGCTGGACACCGGCGATGAGGAGGCGCTGGCGGTGGCGATGTCCGAGCGGCGCTTCCTCGCCGAGATCGAGCACTCCAACATCGTGCGGATCTACAACTTCGTGGAGCATCTCGACCGGGCGACGGGCAGCCTCGACGGCTACATCGTCATGGAGTACGTCGGCGGCAAGTCGCTCAAGGACCTCGCCAACGACCGGCGCACGCCCCAGGGCCGGCGCGATCCGCTGCCGGTCGAACAGGCCTGTGCGTACGGCATCGAGGCACTGGAGGCGCTCGGTCATCTGCACAGCCGCGGCTACCTCTACTGCGACTTCAAGGTCGACAACGCCATCCAGCAGCACGACCGGCTCAAGCTGATCGACATGGGTGCGGTGCGCAGGATGGACGACCACGAGAGCCCGATATACGGCACGATCGGCTACCAGGCACCGGAAGTCGCCGCGCTCGGCCCGTCGGTCTCCTCCGACCTCTACACCGTCGCGCGCACCCTCGCCGTCCTCACCTTCGACTTCCAGGGCTATACGAACGTCTTCGCGGACTCCCTGCCCGATCCGGACAACATCGAGGTGTTCCGCACCTACGAGTCCTTCTACCGGCTGCTGGTGCGCGCCACGGACCCGGACCGGGTGCGCAGATTCGCCTCGGCGGAGGAGATGGCCGAGCAGCTGACGGGCGTGCTGCGGGAGGTGGTGGCGCTCCAGTCGGGCGAGCCGCGACCCGCGCTGTCGCAGCTGTTCGGGCCCGAACTCCGGGTCGTCGACACGGAGCTGATGGCCGCGGCGGAGGGCGACAGCTCGCTGCTGGGCGCGCGGGGGACGGCGCCGGAGCGCCCCGCGGAACCGGCGTCCGGCGGCCCCGTGCTGCGCCCCTTGGACGTCGCGGGCGCCGCCCTGGCCCTGCCGGTGCCGCGGGTGGATCCGGGCGATCCCCACGCCGGGCTGCTGGCCGGGCTGCTGGCCGCCCCGCCCGCCGAGCGGCTGGGCGCCCTGCGCTCGGCGCCCGCCGACTCCCTGGAGGTCCGGCTGCTGGCCCTCCGCGCCCGTCTGGAGACGGGTGACGGTGCGGCGGCGCAGCGGGCGCTGGAGGCGATCGCCGCGGAGCCCGCGGAGCAGTGGGCCGCCGCGCAGCGGGGCGGTGGCACGGAGTCCGAGACGTGGGGCGCGGACTGGCGGGTGGTGTGGCACCGCGGCCTGGTGTCGCTGACGACCGGTGACCGCGAGAGCGCCGCGCTGGCCTTCGACGCGGTCTACGACGCCTTCCCCGGTGAGCCGGCGCCGAAGCTGGCGCTGGGGATCTGCGCGGAGCTGCTGGGGCAGCTGGACAACGCCGTGGAGTACTACCGCCTGGTGTGGGCGACCGACCGCAGCTATGTCAGCGCGGCGTTCGGACTGGCGCGGGTGCGGCTGGCGGCGGGCAACCGTACGGGCGCGGTCGAGGCGCTGGAGTCCGTCCCGGAGTCGTCCATCCATTACATCGCGGCGCGGATCGCGGCGGTCCGCGCCCGGCTGCGGGAGCGCCCGCCCCACGATCCGCTGCCGGCGGATCTGCGGGCGGCCGCCGAACAGGTCGAGGCGCTCGCGGACTTCGGTCTGGACGCCGAGCGAAGGGAACAACTCACCACCGAGGTACTGGGCAGCGCCCTGGACTGGGTACTCTCCGGTAGCCACGGTGCCGGGCCGGCCGGCCCGGCGGCCGTGGACGAGCGGCCGGCGCTGCTCGGCAGCCCGCTGGACGAGCGCGGTCTGCGGTTCGGCCTGGAGCGGTCGTACCGCCTGCTCGCGCGGCTGGCGCAGCGTGGTGAGAAAAGGATCGAACTGGTGGAACGGGCCAACCGCTTCCGCCCCAGGACGTGGGTGTGACATGGGTGTGACTGGGCCGTCCCGGTGTCCGGGCTGTGACGAACCGCTGGATGCGGGAGACAACTTCTGCGGGCGGTGCGGCGCCGCTCTCCTGGCGCCCGCCGCGCCGCCGGCGTACGGCGCCGCGCCCGCGGCCGGCGCCCCCGCCGTACCGCCCCTGCCGCCGCTGCCGCCGGCGCCCCCTGTGCCGCCCGCTCCGGCCGGGCCGCCGCCCGCGCCCGCAGTGTCCGGTGGGACCGCTCCGGCCGGGCCGCCGCCCCCTCCGGACCCGCAGTCCCTTCTCCCGTACGGGGACGCGGGCGCACCGCCGATGCCGGGCCACGCCCCGACGGTGCCCGGCCGTGCGCCCTCGGTGCCCGCTCCCGCAGCGGGCACCGACCCGCCGCCGGCCGCCGATCCGCGCGTCGTCGGCTACGAGGCGGTCGCCGACGCGGCGGCCGCGGAGTCCGGTGCGCCGGGCGCGGAACGGGGGGCGCCCGGCGCGGCCCCCGCTGCGCCGGACACGGAACCCGGCACGCCCGCCGCGCCCTCCGGTGCGCCCGCCGCGGACGGGGCGCCGTCCGCCACCCCCGCCCGGGGCACCCCCCTCTGTGCCGCCTGCCGGTCCGGTGCCGTGGGGCCGGACGGCTACTGCGAGCGCTGCGGCCACGCCCAGCCCTGCGGACGTGACCACATGGAGAGCGAGTTGGCGGGCATCGCGGCGGTCAGCGACCGGGGCCACCGGCACCACCGCAACGAGGACTTCTTCGCGCTCCGCGCCGCCGCCCTCCCGGACGGCACCCCCGCCGTGGTCGCGGTGGTCTGCGACGGTGTCTCCTCGGCGACCCGCCCGGACGAGGCGTCCACGGCGGCGTCCGAGGCCGCCGGGGAGGCGCTGCTCGCGTCGCTGCCGCGCGGTACGCACCCCCAACAGGCCATGCACGACGCCATCCTGGCGGCCTCCTCGGCGGTCGACGCGCTGGCCGCCGACCCCTCCTCGGCGCATGACGAGCACCGCCAGCAGAACGCCCCGGCCTGCACCTTCGTCGGTGCGGTGGTCGGCGGCGGGCTGCTGACCGTCGGCTGGGTCGGCGACAGCCGCGCCTACTGGATCCCCAACGACCGTTCGGCGCCGCCCGCCCGGCTCACCGAGGACGACTCCTGGGCCGCCCAGATGGTCGCCAACAACCTGATGTCCGAGGCCGAGGCGAATGCCGACGAGCGTGCGCACGCCATCACGGGCTGGCTCGGCGCGGACGCCTACGAGATCGAGCCGCACACCGCCACGTTCAAGCCGGACGGGCCCGGCGTCGTGGTGGTGTGCACCGACGGGCTGTGGAACTACGCGGAGTCCGCGGAGCAGATGGCCGCGGCACTGCCGTACGACGCTCCCAGCCGGCCCCTGAGCGGCGCCCGCACGCTGGTCACCCACGCCCTCGACGGCGGCGGGCACGACAACGTAACGGTGGCGCTGGTGCCGTTCCCCGCACCCGCGGTGCGGGCAGAATCGGCCTGACCAGCTCAAAACCGAACGAGTCGGGCGCCGGTGAGGCGCCCGGCAGGAGGCACCATCGGCCAGGCAGGGCGCGCCATCTGTGCGTTGCGGCGCGCCCCACGCCACGTACGAGGCCTGACGCACGAGGGACGAAGCGCCGCG
Organism: Streptomyces sp. NPDC054786; assembly: GCF_053611685.1. Taxonomy (NCBI): domain Bacteria; kingdom Bacillati; phylum Actinomycetota; class Actinomycetes; order Kitasatosporales; family Streptomycetaceae; genus Streptomyces; species Streptomyces sp. NPDC054786. Next base: position 47,744 of record NZ_JBSHAW010000017.1, read on the forward strand.
CACCACGAGTCATACACGGCGCGCACCACGTACGACGCACCACGTACGACGCGGCACGTACGACGCGGCATGTACGACGCGGCACGGCACCGATCGACCGGTTACGGCGTCTCAAGGAGCGGAACGGATGGCCAACTTCACCAAGTCCCGTGTGCCACGTTTCTCCGCCGAGGTGTACCAGAACCCGTACCTGCCCGAGGGCGGTCGCGAGGTCCACGCCATCGTCACGGTCACCGCGACCGGGGGCGGCACGACCGGGGGCCGGCCGGTCACCGCGGCGGGCACCGGCGGGCCGGACGCCGGCGTGGTGATCATGGTGGACTGCTCCGGATCGATGGACCATCCGCCGACGAAGATGCGCGGCGCCCGTGAGGCGACGGCCGCCGCCATCGACACCGTGCGCGACGGTGTCGGCTTCGCCGTGGTGGCCGGAACGCACCGGGCCGCCGAGATCTTCCCCGGCGGCGGCCGGCTGGCCGTGGCCGGTGCGGCCACCCGTGCGCGGGCCAAGGATGCGCTGCGGAAGCTGAGCGCGGGCGGCGGCACGGCCATCGGGACCTGGCTGCGGCTGACCGACCGGCTGCTGTCGTCCGCCGAGGCCGGTATCCGGCACGCCGTCCTGCTCACCGACGGCCGCAATGAACACGAGTCGCCGCAGGAGCTGCGCGCCGCCCTGGACGCCTGCTTCGGCTCCTTCACCTGCGACGCCCGCGGCGTCGGCACGGACTGGGAGGTCAAGGAGGTCACCGGCATCGCCTCGGCGCTGCTCGGCACCGCCGATATCGTCGCCGATCCGGCCGGCCTCGCCGCAGACTTCACACAGATGATGGAGAAGGCGATGGGCAAGGAGATCGCCGATGTCGCTCTGCGGCTGTGGACCCCGCTGGGCGCCGAGACCGTCTTCGTCAAGCAAGTGGCGCCCACCGTGGAGGACTTGACGGGCCGGCGCAGGGACTCCGGCCCGCGGTCGGGGGACTATCCGACCGGCTCCTGGGGCGACGAGTCCCGCGACTACCACCTCTGCCTGCGGGTCCCGGCCGCCGCCGTCGGCCAGGAAATGCTGGCCGGCCGCGTCTCGTTGATCATCTCCGCGCCGGACGGCCTCGCCTCGCCCGCCACCCCGCCGCAGCCCCTGTCACAGGGGCTCGTACGGGCCGTGTGGACGGATGATGTGACCGTCTCCACATCGATCAATCCGCAGGTCGCGCACTACACAGGACAGGCGGAACTGGCACACGCCATCCAACAGGGGCTGGATGCGCGCAAGTCGGGTGATATCGACAGTGCCACGGCGAAACTGGGCCGCGCGGTACAGCTCGCCGGTGCCTCGGGGAACGAGGAGACTGCGAAACTGCTTGCGAAGGTGGTGGACGTCGTCGATGCGACGACCGGTACTGTGCGACTGAAGGCGAAGGTCGCCGAAGCGGACGAGATGACTCTTGAGACCCGCTCGACGAAGACCGTTCGCGTGAAGAAATAGCCACGATCAGTACCGAGCAGTACCACCGAAGCAAATCGGTACGGAGGGGGAAGAACCGACATGCCGACCTGCCCGAGCGGCCACCAGTCGGTGGCCGAAGACTGGTGCGAGGTGTGCGGCCAGCGGATGGCGGGCGCTGTCCCCCCGCCGCCCTCCCTGCCTGCAGGTTTTCTGAACACGCCGCCGGCCGGCCAGCCCGGCCCGCCTCCAGGGCAGCCCGGCCCCCCGCCCGGACAGCCCGGTCCGCCGCCCGGTGGTCCCGGCCCCGGCTTCGGTGGCCCCGGCCCCGGCGGTCAGGACGGCCAAGGCGGTCAGGGCGGCTATGGCTTCCCGCCCCCCGCGCCCGGCCCCGACCCCCAGGGCGGCCAGGGCGGGTACGGCTTCCCGCCGCCCGCACCCGGCCCCCAGGGCGGACCCGGCCCCGGCGCTCCCGGCCCCGGCACCCAGGGCGGCCACGGCGGGTACGGCTTCCCGCCGCCCGCACCCGGCCCCCAGGGCGGACCCGGTCAGCCCGGTCAGCCCGAGACGTGCCCGCAGTGCGGTACGCCGCGTGAGGCGGTGGCGCCGTTCTGTGAGGCGTGCCGCTACAACTTCCTCACCAACTCCCCGACGTCCTACGCCCCGCCGCCCGGCGGGCAGCCGGGACCGCAGGGCGGCCAGGGCGGCTACGGCTTCCCGCCGCCGTCACCCGGCCCGCAGGGCGGCCAGGAAGGCTACGGCTTCCCACCGCCGCAGCAGCCCCAGCCCCCGCAGCAGCACGGCATGCCCCCCGGTGGTCCCGGCCAGCCCGGCCCCGGCGGCTTCCCCGACCAGGGACCCGGCGGCTTCCCCGGCCAGGGGCCCGGCGGCTTCCCTGACCAGGGTCCCGGCGGCTTCCCCGGCCAGCCCGGCCCGCCCCCCGGCATGCCCGGCCCCGGCCCGGCCGGTCAGCCCGGCCCGCCGCCGCAGCAGCAGGGCGGCGACGACTGGACGCTCAATCCGCCGAGCGCCCAGGCCGGCCCCCCGCCGATGGCACCCGCGCCGCCCGGACCGGGCCCGCAGGCCCCGTACGAGCAGCAGCAGCCCGCACCGTTCCCGCCGCAGCAGCCGGCGCCGTACGAACAGCAGCAGCCGCAGGCCCCGTACGAACAGCAGCAGATGCCGCCGCAGCAGCAGCCCGGACCGGACCAGCAGTGGAACGGCGGCCCCGGCCAGGGACCCGCGGCGCCGCCGCAGGGTCCGCCGCCGGTCGTCGGCAACGGCTGGGTGGTGGCGATCGCGCCGGACCGCGAGTACTTCATGGCGATGATGGGCCGCAGCGGCCCGGAGGCGGCGGGGCTCAATCTGCCCTCGTACTCCCCCGAGCAGGTACTCCCGCTTGCCAACGGCCAGATCGCGGTCGGCCGCCGCCGGAACAGCACCGGCGAGGCCCCGGACATCGATCTGGGCAGCGCGCCGGAGGACCCGGGCGTCTCGCACCAGCATGCGCTGCTGGTGCAGCAGCAGGACGGCAGCTGGGCAGTGGTGGACCAGAACTCCACCAACGGCACGACGGTCAACCTCGCCGAGGACCCCATCCAGCCGTATGTGCCGGTGCCGCTCCACGAGGGCGACCGGGTGCATGTCGGTGCGTGGACGACGCTGACCGTCCGCCGCGGCTGACCGGCCACCGACCGCGAAGCGGCCCCGGGGCGTGATCAACCGGTCACGCCCCGGCCGCATTTCCGGCCGTCGCCGGCCTCTCCGTCCTACGACCGAAGTCCTCGGCCGGGACGTCTGCCACCATGGACGGGTGAACAAGATTCCACGCGGCACGCTTGAGGAGCAGACCTTCTACGAACAGGTCGGTGGCGAGGAGACCTTCCGGCGCCTGGTGCACCGCTTCTACCAGGGAGTCGCCGAGGACCCGCTGCTGCGGCCGATGTACCCGGAGGAGGATCTGGGCCCCGCCGAGGAGCGGCTCGCGCTCTTCCTCATGCAGTACTGGGGCGGCCCCCGTACGTACAGCGACGGGCGCGGACACCCCCGGCTGCGGATGCGGCACGCCCCCTTCACCGTCGACCGTGCCGCCCACGACGCGTGGCTGCGCCACATGCGGGACGCGGTGGACTCCCTCGGCCTGTCCGAGGCACACGAGACGCAGCTGTGGGACTACCTCACGTACGCGGCCGCCACGATGATCAACGCTGCGGACTGAGAAACGCGTCACACCGGGCCGGCCTCCGTACGGAACCGGTCCGGCCGAGGCCCGTTCCAGCTCACCCGGCAGCGGGCGACGGCCCTTCCGGAGAGAGCGGCCCGTCTTCGCGCGGAGCGACCCGGCGGCCCGTCTTCGCGCGGAGCGACCCGGCGGCCCGTCTTCGCGCGGAGCGACCCGGCGGCCCGTCTTCGCGCGGAGCGACCCGGCGGCACGGTCGCCGGGCCGCAGCCCGGCACGGCGCACCCACGTCCTGCGGTCCTGCGGTAACCGCCTCCGTCAGGCGGGCGTCACCGTGAGCCCCGACAGCCCGGTCAGCCCTGCCGGGCCCCCGGTCCGTACGGCGATGGACCCGTACGGGGTGCTCAACCGCAGCCAGCCGCCCGCGGACAGCAGGCTCAGCGGCTGGGGCTGCGGTGCACGGGCAGCGGCTCCGGGAGCCGTACCGCCCCCCACGAGCGCACCGGCCCGCACCGGCCGCAGAAAGCCCAGCGACTGCGCGGCATGGGCCGCGCGCAGCGGAAGAGGGGTGTCGCCGAGGGTGCGCGACCAGATCTCCCGGCCGATACGGTCCCGTTCGCTGCGGGTGCGGTGCTGCGGCGGCAACGCCTCGTCACGGGCTCGGAATTCGGCGACCGCGGCGGCCACCGCGCGCACCAGCGGCTCGGGCGCGGGCAGTCCCGGCACCCGCTGCCAGCCGCCGCGCGGGGGCAGCAGCCCGGTCCACGGCGGGCCGGTGACGGAGGCGGGCACGGTCAGCTCGTCCGCCGACTCCGTGATGCCTTCGAGGAGTTCACCGGCGGAGACCGTCCGGTCCAGGGCGGTGTCGTCGGCGAGCCGGGCGGTGCGGATCGCCAGCACCTCGAAGGACGGCGGGCGGCCGAAGACGGCGAGCACGCCGCCGCCGGCCTGGAGGCGTACCGCGGCGGCCTTGTCGTAGTGGATCAGCCGGGCGAGGAAGGCGGCGAGGTCCGCCGCCTCCCCCGCGTCGGCCAGTTGCAGCGCCGTCATACCGCGACGGCCCCCTCCTGGTGCGACGCGTCCGCCAGATACTCCTTGAGGATCGCCTTCTCCTCCGCGGTGATGCGGCGGGGGCGCTCCTCGGCGAAGTTGAACGGGACGACGACGGTCGAGGCCCGCAGGTAGAGGGTGTCCTCGTCCTTGACCTCGTAGCCGACCGTCATCGACGCCGCGCTGATCTTCGTCACCCACAACTCGATGGTCACCGGGGCGGGCCGGTGCACCAACGGCCGCACGTAGTCGATCTCGTGTCGGGCGACGACCGAGCCGCCCGTGAACGACGGGCTGCCGTCCCCGGGCGCCAGACCACGCATGAAGTCGATCCGCGCCTCCTCGAGGTAGCGGACGAACACCGCGTTGTTGACATGGCCGAACGCGTCCATGTCCGACCAGCGCAGGGGGCAGGAGTAGAGGTGACGCATGCCGGTCAGCCCCGGGTGAGCTTCTTGTACGTGGCGCGGTGCGGGCGGGCCGCATCCGCACCGAGGCGCTCGACCTTGTTCTTCTCGTACGACTCGAAGTTGCCCTCGAACCAGAACCACCTGGACTCGCCCTCGTACGCCAGGATGTGCGTGGCGACGCGGTCGAGGAACCAGCGGTCGTGGGAGACGACCACGGCGCAGCCCGGGAACTCCAGGAGCGCGTTCTCCAGCGAGGACAGGGTCTCCACGTCGAGGTCGTTGGTCGGCTCGTCGAGGAGCAGCAGGTTGCCGCCCTGCTTGAGGGTGAGCGCCAGGTTGAGGCGGTTGCGCTCACCGCCGGAGAGCACACCGGCCGGCTTCTGCTGGTCCGGGCCCTTGAAGCCGAAGGCGCTCACGTAGGCGCGCGAGGGCATCTCGACCTGGCCGACGTTGATGTAGTCCAGCTCGTCGGAGACCACGGCCCACAGGGTCTTCTTGGGGTCGATGTTCTCGCGGCTCTGGTCGACGTAGGAGATCTTGACGGTCTCGCCGACCTTGATGTCGCCGGAGTCGGGGGTCTCCAGACCCTGGAGCATCTTGAACAGCGTGGTCTTGCCGGCGCCGTTCGGGCCGATGATGCCGACGATGCCGTTACGCGGCAGCGTGAAGCTCAGGTTCTCGATCAGGACCTTCTCGCCGAAGGCCTTGTTGAGCTTGTCGACCTCGACGACGACACTGCCCAGGCGCGGGCCCGGCGGGATCTGGATCTCCTCGAAGTCCAGCTTCCGCATCTTGTCGGCCTCGGCGGCCATTTCCTCGTAACGGGCAAGGCGCGACTTGGACTTGGCCTGCCGCCCCTTGGCGTTGGAGCGGACCCACTCCAGTTCTTCCTTCAGACGCTTGGCACGCTTGGCGTCCTTCTGGCCCTCGACCTTGAGACGGGTCTGCTTGGTCTCCAGGTACTTGGAGTAGTTGCCCTCGTAGCCGTGCAGGCGGCCGCGGTCGACCTCGCAGATCCACTGGGCGACGTGGTCGAGGAAGTACCGGTCGTGGGTGACGGCGACGACGGTGCCGGGGTACTTGGCGAGGTGCTGCTCCAGCCACTGCACGGACTCGGCGTCCAGGTGGTTGGTGGGCTCGTCGAGCAGCAGCAGGTCGGGGGCCTCCAGCAGCAGCTTGCACAGCGCGACGCGGCGGCGCTCACCACCGGAGAGGGTGGTGACCGGCCAGTCGCCGGGCGGGCAGCCGAGCGCGTCCATGGCCTGCTCGAGCTGGGTGTCCAGGTCCCACGCGTTGGCGTGGTCGAGGTCCTCCTGGAGCTTGCCCATCTCCTCCATCAGCGCGTCGGAGTAGTCGGTCGCCATGAGCTCGGCGACCTCGTTGAAGCGGTGCAGCTTGCCCATGATCTCGGCGGCGCCGTCCTGCACGTTCTGCAGCACCGTCTTGGACTCGTCCAGCGGCGGCTCCTGCAGGAGCATGCCGACGGTGTAGCCCGGGGAGATGAACGCGTCACCGTTCGACGGCTGCTCAAGACCGGCCATGATCTTCAGCACCGTGGACTTACCGGCGCCGTTGGGACCCACGACACCGATCTTTGCGCCCGGCAGGAAGCTCAGCGTCACGTCATCGAGGATGACCTTGTCGCCGTGCGCCTTGCGCGCCTTGCGCATCGTGTAGATGTACTCAGCCAAGAGAAACCGTCCGGCAGATTGGATCGATCAGGGTCTGTGCGGCACCGCCCCCGGGCCATCGTGCGCCGTGACCGAGGGAGGGCAGATACACCCCATCTTGCCGTACGGCTGCGCTCTGGCGGAAACGAGTAGGTCAGAGCGCCCCTGCTCAGCGTTGACCTGCTACGACACGGTGTCCGCTCGGTCGCCCTCCGTCAGCGTCGGTCGCCGGCGGGCGGGCCTTTGCTCTTTGTCCGCCGTCCGCCCCCGGGCCGCGCCTTCCCGGGGGGAGGAGCGGCGCCGAGGCGGCGGACGCCAGCGGCCCCGGAGCGTCGCTGCGCTCCGGGGCCTTGGGTTACTCGATCGACTGCCGCCCGCTCACCGTGAGGTCACCGAGCGGCCGCCGATATTCACTGTGCGCCGGGTTTCACCGGCTCCGGCCAGGTATCACCGGACGCCGGGTTCCGCCGGGTGCCCGGTGTCACTGGGCGGGGGTGCCGGCCTTCTTCTTGCGGAGGAAGAACACCGCGCCGCCGCCGACCACGACGAGGACGACCGCGACGCCCGCGATCATCGGGGTGGCGTTGCTGGAACCGGTCTCGGCGAGGTCGCCGCCCTTGTCGCCGCCCGTGCTGCCGCCGACCGAGGCCGGGCTGGGCTGGGTGGAGGGCTTGCCGCCGCCGCTGCCGGCGGTCTTGCAGTCCAGGACCCCGGAGAAGGACTTCTTGAAGCCGCCCTCACCCTTGATCGTGATGTTGTACGGCTGGTCCTCGGCCACCGGGACGGTCACGGTCTGCGACTTGCCCGGGGCGATCTCGTAGTCCTTGCCGGAGAGCTGGAAGCGGAAGGCCTCATCGCCCTTGTTGGCCGCCGTGACATCCACGCCGCCCTTGGCGCAGTTCTTCTCGGCGGTGATCGCCGGGATGGCGCCCTGCTTCTTCCAGGAGACCGTGGCGGCCGCGGAGACCGTGGACTCGCTGGAGCCGGCCAGGATCTGGGTCTGGCTCTTGGCGTGCTCACCGATGCCGGTGAAGGCGCGGCCGACCGGGACCTTGGTGGCGGCCTGCGCGGTCAGCGAGGTGCTGCCGTCGGCGGCGCCCTTGGGCACGTCGAAGAACAGCTGGGTGCCGTCGGCGGCGCTGGTGACCGGCTTGCCGTCCTTGCCGACGACCTTCACACCGGCCGGCACACCGGCGGCCGGGGAGACCGTGACGCTGTCGGCGTTGGTGTGCACGGTGACCGGGCCGAGCTTGCTGCCGGACTTGCCGGAGACAGCCGGCGGGTCCAGCGTCAGCGACGCCTTGGGCTCGCCGACGTTCTGCGCGTTCTTCTCCAGGTACGCGGCGAGCTTCTCGGCCGCCGGGTCGACCGCGTCCACCTTGGCGTGGTCGGAGAAGCGCCAGATCGCGACCTGGGTACCGGCCGCGGCGGTCTTCTCGGTGAGGTTACCGGCGCCGGACTTGGAGGCGAGCGCGGCCAGGTCGTTCACCTGCGGGTACGAGTTCTGCAGAATCCAACGGATCTTGCCCGCGTCCCCGTTGTTGTGCAGCGACGAGGCGCTCCAGGGCACTTCCTGGTACTTCGCCTGCTGCTGCGTCGGGTTGTGGATGTCGATGCAGTACGTCTGGAGCGTGCCGCCGTTGTCGACCGCCATCTCGAAGAGGCCGGCGCCTACGCGCTGGTCCCCTCCGTCGTTGTGCACGACCGCCTGGTCGAAGGTCTTCAGACCGCCCAGCGTGGCGGTGGCACCCCCATGCGTGGGGGTGGTCTCGTCCGCCGCGGCAGTTCCCGCGGTGGCTATCGCACCCGCCGCGACCAGGCCCGAGGCCAAGACCGCGGCGGCAAGGCGAGCTGCGCCCCGCCTCTTCATCGAAAGCATGAAATTCCCCTCTGGGCGAGGCGGGAGAGTGGGAGAGGATGCCTCGCCGGAAAGATCCCAAGAACTCAACAGCCGAACAGGTCAGCCCCCGTGAGTACTTGTCGGATCTTATGGAGCAGGTGCATCAGGGTCCCCAGTAATGGCATCCCATAAGCGATCCGAATCGCAATCGTTACCGGCAGCGGGCACCCTGAACTGGCATTATCGACAAATCCCCGGGACGTTTCAGGACACAGCGGCCTTCCGGGGCGAATGGGTTGCCCGTGAGGTCGGCGGAATGGCGGCGTCCAGGGGCTCGGCCGGTGGCGAAATCGCGGCGGTCGCCGTTCTCTTGGCGCCTGCCGACCTCTTGGCAGGGGTCCGCAGCCCGGCCTGTGCCGCCGTCTCCGCGGGCGGCCGCACCCGGGCTTGTGTGGGTACTTCCGCAGGTGTGGGTGGCGCCCCGGCCGGCGGCGCTTCCCCGGTTGTCTGCGACCCGACGGCGCTCGGCGGTGTCCGGTCGGCGGGCAACATCCCCTCCCCGGTCTCTTGTTGTTCCGGTCCCCCTTGTCGCGACGGTGGTGAGGGGTGCGGTGACGGGGACGGTCCGTGGTCCGCTTCCGTACGCGCCGGCCGGGCGGCTCTCCGGAACGCGGCGGTGCCGCGCGCGAGATCGTGGCCGATCGCGACGGCGTCGACCTCCGCCGAGAACCAGCGCTGCCCGCCCCGTTCAGGAGACTGTTCCCCTTCCCGCAGCCGCAAGCGCCCCTGGACGACGAGCGGTTCCCCCACCGCCACCGAGGCCGCGACATTGTCGGCGAGCGCGCGCCACGACCGGACCGTATAGAAACTCGTCCCCCCGTCGGTCCACCGCTCCTGCGCCCTGTCCCACCGACGGGACGTCGCGGCCAGCCGGAACCTCGCCACCGTCACCCCCGCCGTCGTCTGCCGGTGCTCCACCGCTGTCGCGGCATTCCCCACCAGCGTCACCATCGTGTCGTGCACGGAACATGCCTCCCCCGCGTCATGCGCTCGCTCCCGTCCTGTGCCGCTCGCGCTGCGTTGACCTCATGCTGCACGGATGCGGCGGGCGCCGCGGCGGCATGTGGACGGGTGGCCGGCTGTGGACAACCCGGCCACCCGGGAGAGGGAATCCGCCGCCACGAGCCCGCCCGTCAGGAGCCCGACGCCACCGCGTACTGCTCCCGTACCTCGCGATAGCGCAACAGCTCGGCGGCGACCGGTTCCAGGACGCGCGCCCGTCCGCACCCGGCCGCCGCACTCCGCAGCCGCCGCTCGGCGTCCTGCCCGTAGCGCCTGGCCGGGCCGCGTGCCACCACCCGGCACAGCCACGCCAGCGCCGGCCCGCCCACCGAACCGAGAAGGGCGGGCAGCAGCCCGGAGACCCAACCCGCCGCGTCGCCCGCGCCCGTGACCGCCGCCAGCAACCAGAGCACACCGACGACTTGGAGTACGGACAGCAGCCCCTGCAGCGAGGCGGCAACCGTCCACCACCGCGGTTTCACGGCCGGCCCCCCCCGCAGCGACTCCTCGGCATCCGCGGCCACCTTGTCCAACGCCTCCGGCAGCCCGTAGGCGCCCCGGTCCGCCGCCTCCCGCACCGCCTGGGCCCAGGGCGCCGGCAAGCCGTGCGCCGCCTCACCGGCCACGGTGCGTACGGCCTGCTCCACCACGGGCCGCGCCGCCGCCCGTCCGTCGACCGCCGGCCCACCTCCCTCACCGGCCCCGAGACCGGCCGGCGGCAGATGCCCGGACACCCCCTGCCGCCCGGCAGAACCCCGCCGCATGCCGCCGCGCCACGGAGCGGCCCGACCGGCACCCAACTGACCGGCACCTGACTGACCAGTACCGGCCCTTGCCATATCGGTCCCGCCGGTACCGATGGTCCTGCCGGTACCAGTGGTCCGCCCCGTACCAGTGGTCCGCCCCGTACCGGTGGTCCGCCCCTCCTCGCCGCGTCCCGCGCAGAACTGTCCCGTGGCGGCCCGTCCGCCGTCGCCCCGTCCCGCTCCCGTCCGCCCCGTACGGGCCCGGCGCGCACCGGCCCGTCCACCATCCGTCCTCCCGGCGCCCGTCGGCTCTCCCCCGAACGCCCCGGTGCCCGTCGTCTCCACCGCGGAGCCGCGGGTCCTCCACCGGCTCCCCCGCCACCCCCGCATCCGCGCCCACGGTGACCCGCACGCGCGCTCCGCAGACCGCAGCCAATCGCGCTCCGCCGTACGCCCGGTGGCCACCGCCCCGACCGCCTCCGCCAGCCGGTCGTCGAACTCCGCCCGGGCCCCTTCGGTCAGCCCGACCGGGCTCTGAGCCACATAGACCGACCGCAACCGCTCGGCCGCCGCATCCACATCCGCCGCCAGCCGCCGGTCCGCCGCACCCCGCTCCACGACGAACTGGCCGAGCGCCTCCCGCAGTTCGCCCACGCCCCTGCCCGTCGCGGCGGACAGCGCGAGCACCGCCGCCCCGGGCTCCCCGTGCTCGCCGAGCGCCAGCCCGTCCTCGTCCAGCAGCCGGCGCAGATCGTCCACCACCTGGTCGGCGGCGTCCCCGGGTAGCCGGTCCACCTGGTTGAGGACGACGAACATGACCTCGGCGTAGCCCGCCAACGGCCGCAGATACCGCTCGTGCAGCACCGCATCCGCGTACTTCTCCGGATCCACCACCCAGATCACCGCGTCCACCAGCTCCAGCATCCGGTCCACCTGAGCGCGGTGCTCGGTGGCCGAGGAGTCGTGGTCGGGCAGGTCGATCAGGATGAGTCCGTGCAGCTCGGAGTTGCCGTCCGCCGGGGCGTGCCGCCGGTGCGCGGGCACGCCCAGCCGGTGCAGCAGCCCCTCAGCGCCCGCCCGGCTGCCCGGCCAGACACAGGCCACCGGCTCCGCGGTCGTCGGCCGCCGCGGCCCGACCTGTGAACGGTTCGCCCCGGCCAGCGCGTTGAACAGCGACGACTTACCGCTGCCGGTCGCCCCCGCGATGGCGACGACGGTGTGCTCACCGGACAGCCGGTAGCGCTCGTCGGCCGTCTCCAGCACCCGCCCGGCCCCCTCCAGCGCCCGCCCGTCCAGCCGGGTCCGGGACAGCGCGATCAACTCCCGCAAGGCATCCAGCCGTCCGCGCAGCCCGCCTCCCGCGCCCCGGCGCCCGCCGTCCGCGACCCACCGGTACGCGCCCCCGCTCCCGCCCGCACCCGCCGGCGAACGCGGCGGAATCATCGCCTCACCACGGGAGTCGGCACGTGCCGCGCCGTACGCCCGCGCGCCTGACCCGACGTGGGCCCCGCCCGACGCCACACCCGCCAGACCCGCCAGACCCGCCACACCCGTCACCACAGGCGTCGCCGCCCGCTCCTCGCCCACTGCCTGCCGCACCACCGACCGCGGCACACCCCCGCCCCGCGCCCGCCGCGCAATCAACCCGTCATCCCACGACCCAGCCGCCACCGCCGCCCGTACGACCGACTCCGCCCCCACGTCCGTCTCCCGCTCCCCCACGGACTCCACGAGCTCCCCGGCCCCTCCGTCCCCCGCAAGCCCTACGGACCCCACCGGCACCTCACACACCGCCGACGTCACGCCTTCCGCCGACATCACGCCCTCCGCCGACGTCACACACACCACCGGCCTCTCACCGACCTCCCCACCCCCCGCTTCACGCCCCTTCCCCACACTCTCCCCGGAACCAGCCGCCGCCTCGGAAACGCTCACCCCGACACCTCCTCCTTCTCCATCGCTCGCTGCCGCTCGTCCTCGTTCCGCTTCCGCTTCCGCTTCGCCGGCTCCTCCTGCTTCTCCCGCTGCAATACGGACAGCGCGGCGATCAGCTCCGCCTGTTGGTCCAGTGGCACGGTGAGCTGGTCCAGCGGTGCCAGCCGTCGCTCGCGCTCACCGTCCAGGGCGCGCTCCACGTACGTGGCCAGCAGCCGGGCACCCCGCTCACAAAGCCGCAGGGCGGTCTGGGCCCCCAAGAGATCGGCGAGGTTCTCGCCCGCCGTACGGGCCCGGCGACCGCCGAGCAGGGCGGTGGCCAACAGCGCCGCCGACTCCTCCGGCTCCACCGACCCCGCCCGTTCACCGGCCTGCCCGGCTCGCGCCTCACGGGTCTCCTCCTCGGCCAGCTCCTCCAGACAGCGCCGCCAGCGCCGGACGATCACGCCGAGCCGTCCGCCCGCGCCCGCGGCGGACGACAGCGAGACCTCGGCCGCCGCGGGATCGCGCCGCCAGGCTTCCGCGGCCCGCTCGTCGGCCTCCTCCACGGCGCAGGTCAGCAGCGAGGTGAGCCCATGGGTCAGCGCGTCGAGCAGCTCGTCCGAGTGGCCGTCGAGCCCATGGTCACGCCAGTGGGCCCGCGCGTCCCCGGACAGCACCTCACCCGTCGCGACCTCCTGCCGTACCCGCTCAGCGGCCCGCTCGTACGCCTCCTCGACCCGGCCGGCCAGCCGCAGCGCCGCGGCGTGCTGAGCGGCGGCGGCCCCGGCCAGTGCGGGCAGCCGGCTGCGCAGCGACGCGATCACCCCGGCGGCCGTTCGGTCCGCGGCGGCGGCGCGGGCGACGGGGTCCTGGGCATGCCGCTCCAGCCAGTCCCGCAGCGCCGCCACGGCCGTGGCGGGCAGCAGCCCGCTCCCGCCGCCGGCCGACTCGGGCAGCTCGGGAATGGTGAACCGCGGGACGTGGCCGAGACCGGCCCGCTGGAGAAGTTCCGCGTACCGCCCGGAAATGTCCGTGGCGATCTGATGCGGCACCCGGTCCAGCACGGTCACCAGCGTGACGTCGTACTCCTTGGCCGTACGCAGCAGATGCCAGGGCACCGCATCCGCGTACCGGGCAGCCGTGGTGACCAGCACCCATACATCCGCCGCACAGATCAGCTCCGCGGCCAGCTCCCGGTTCCGCGCGACCAGCGAATCGATGTCCGGGGCATCGAGCAACGCCAGCCCACTGGGCAGCGCCCGATCCGTCTCGATCCGCACCGTGAGCAACCCCGGCTCGCCGCCGCTCCCCGCCGCGCCCGCACCCGGGCCGCCGCCCAGGCCTACGCCGCCGCCACCCACCACACCGTCGTACGCCGCACCGTCTTCGGTCCCGTAGCCATCACCGCCCGCACCGACACCGGCCGCCCGCCCCCCGACCGCATAGCCATAGCCATACGCCACGCCCTGCTCACCACGCCCCCGCTCCTCCCGCCGCGGCTCCGGGCCATGCGCCGTACGGGACCCATGGGCCACCCGCACTCCCTGCCCGCCGGCCGCCCCGCGCGCACCGCCGGGCGCCACCCCGCCCACGCCGTGCACCCCGTAGTCACCCCGGCCGAGGCCGTCACCCGCCGCGTACTCGCTCTCACCGCCGTCGTCCTGCTCAGGGACCCACACCCGGGCGAGCTGCGGCAGGACACGTGGTCCGGCGAACCAGTGGAGATCATCGGGATGACAGACCAGCACCGGTGTACGCGTCGTCGGACGCAACACCCCCGCCGCCGAGATCCGCCGCCCCACCAGCGAATTCACCAGCGTGGACTTGCCCGCCCCGGTCGATCCGCCGATCACTGCGAGCAGCGGGGCCTGAGGAGAGCGCAGGCGGGGAATCACATAGTCGTCGAGTTGGGCGAGGAGCTCGGCCCGGTTGCGCCGGGCCCGGGCAGCGCCCCGAAGTGGCAGTGGAAAGCGTGCGGCGTCGACGCGGTCGCGCAGAACGGACAGTGCGTCGATCAGCCGGGGTCGTACGTCCAAGGTCGCCACATGTGCAGAATGCCCAATTTCGTTGGGTTTTTGAAGCGTATAACCCCTTGTGCGCGCCGCGAGAACCCCCACAGAACGGGATGAGTGATGCATGGGACGTTCGCGACAAGTGAGGTACAGGCATAACGAGTACACAACACCCGCCGCACGAGACGCCAAAAGCGGTGCAGGATTCGTACCTGCCTGCGATTATCGGGACCGCTTCACCGAACCTCCACAACGTGCCACGGAGGTGAAGCAACCGGGACGAGGCACCCGGACCTCTATCCTTGTCCGCGGTCCGTGATCCACGTCCACACCCGGCCCCCGTAGCTCAGTGGATAGAGCAGGTGCCTTCTAAGCACTTGGCCGCAGGTTCGAGTCCTGCCGGGGGCGCTTCGGTCACCGACCGCGTTTTCGCAGGTCAGGGTAGCCATCCGCGCTACCAACAGCCCTTCCGACGGGTGCAGTGATCCGCCGGTGTGATTTGAAGATCAATGCGTGCCGACGCTAATCACCGCAGGTGAGAGGCCATCAACAGGCCCAACCCGCCCTTTTTGGCCGCCGCAGGTTCGAGTCATAGGGGGTAAGCTGCGGGTCGGACGCGCGCACGCAGGCAAGTACGTCACTGTCTTCATCGAGGACGCCGTCTTCCGCATGCTCGACGGCGACGTCGAACTCTCCCACACATCGCAGGACCAGTGACAAACCGGTGACCCGCTTCAAAGCTGTCGTCCGCACCAGGAAGTAGCCGGGGGCTGTCCAGCATCTACCGGTGACGCCCAGCGTCTCCTGGAGCCCATCTGTCCAAGATCTCGCGGGACCTCACACCGTCACTACTCACTGCGGTTCGGAACATCTCCGCGTACGCGGAGCAGACCTTTGCGACCTGCATTGATCGGTGCGCCTTGCCAGTTCTTTACTTCTTGGGAAGTCGGGCGAGGGCTAGGAGTCCGCAGCCGTAGGCGCGTCCTTGCCCGATGCCGGTGGAGAGGAGAGCGCCCACCAGCAGGTGATGCCACAGCCGTCCCCCCGTCGCTGCGTGAACTCGCCGAGCGGGTCGGCCTGTCGACCATTTGCCTCTACCGCTGACGAGATCGTCTGGTCCGGGCAGGAACCCATCTCCACATACGCGATGCGCAACCGCCTGCCCCTGACACGCCATTGGCTGCTCTTCGCCGCTCTCACGTTGCCGTGTCTCATTCCGGTCACGGGTGTGTTCATTGCCGGAGGCAGCCCCGCTGCCCCCCTCTTGGCTCATGCTGGCCTGGTCGTCCTTGCTCTGCATCGCCTACGGACGGAAGGTCGTCGCCGCCAGCCTGAACTGGAGGCGACACCAGCGCGCGCTCCAGGACCGGCGTCCTTGGTCGCTCCGCGTAGACGCCACCGGGATCACCACCAAGGACCCGCGCCACGTCACGCACGGCTGGAACCTCGCAACGGCCGTCACGCTGGAGCAGGCAGCGGTATTCCGGTGGGGGCCCAGCTACGCCGCGCTGCACATCCAGCCCGAAGGAAAGTGGGAGCGCATCGACTCCATTAAGCCCGCCGGTATGGTCCACCCGCACTCCCCCAAGGCGGGAAAGGGTCCTGGCCGCTCTGCGTCCTCGGTCCCATGACGGCCGCCGCGTGAGCGGCCGAGCCGGGCCGCCCTCAAGCGGACACGGCTTCGCAGTCGGCGGCGTCGCGCCACTGGACGAACCGGTTGTACACGGTCTGCCAGGCCCCAAACTCGCCAGAGACATCCCGCCACTGGGCTCCGGTACGGAGCCGCCAGAGCAGCCTTCGAACTGCCTGCCGCAGCCGCTCAGCGTACGGGCCGCTCCTGCCTATCGGCAGGAGCGGCCCAATCAACTCCCACTCGTCATCGGCGAGGCCCAAACTATGCGCTCACCGCATCAACGAAGCACACCCTGAACAACCTGGACAACCCCCACCTCCAGGGCCATTCACGCAGGTCACGGCATAGCAACTACTCCGATACCTCGATATCGTCTACGCCCCGACCTCCGCCTACGATGGTGCAGTTGGCGCAGCCATCTGGCGCGAAAGCGCCCACACGCTGAGGGTTGGCGACGGCCTGGGTATGACCGAAGTTCGGCGCGGATTTGGGTCGGTGACTCGGAAGAGGCGCGGGGGCTCAACCTCCCGCGGTTTCCTCGTCGCTGAGGGGACCTCAGCAGCCACTTCTTGATCTACGGGGGTACCACACATGGCAAAAGGCGATCTCGTCCTCAGCCTCACCGGGCTCGCTGACCTAGCAGGCGAACTCCGATCGATCAAGAAGCGGATGGACGACACAGGCCGCTTCGAGCATGAACTCGGGCAAGGCGAGATAGGGAGCAGCAGGGCATTCGACGCCCTGCAGAACTTCGTGGACGGCTGGAAAGACGGCCGCAAGGAGATCAACGCCGGTCTCGAGGGCGTGTCCAAGCAAGCGCAGGAAATCGTGGACAAGTTCACCGAACAAGACGTGAAGCTCAAGAACGCCCTGAACAAGGACAAGAAGCGGTGAGCGTGTTCATCAGCGAAGGACCGACAGATACAGCACTGCCGAGCCAGCCGATCGGGGTGCATCTCCTCATACCCAAGGCGTGGCAGGAGTTTGACACGCATTCGGATACGGCCGATCAATCCATCCGCGAGATCGTGGCGGAAAAGATCAAGGCGCGCCCCGAACTTGCCGAGCACAAGGGCCCACTCAGGAAGCTGCTCCAGAACTCCGCGGGGCTGGCGAGGGAGAACAACGTCGTCTACTCGGGCGCCATGATGGAGGGCGTCGACGGCGACACCATGACCGCGAGTCTGACGGTGAGCGTCTCGCAGGCGGAGAACGAGGAGACCGGCGAGGTGGCGCAGACCGGGCTGGGTACGATCCACTCCGCGCTGAATCCCATTGCTCCGGGACGCCGACCGACCGATCCTTGGCGGAAGGTCAGCCTCGTCGAACTCGATGACGATGTGCGGGCCGTGCGCAGCGAAGGCATCGAGGAAATCGAGCTACCAGACGGCAGGGGCACCTATCGCGCGGTCCTCATGCAGACCTTCGTCCCGTATCCGGGTAACGACCCCAAGGTAGCCGTCATCGCCGCAAGCACCCCGCATCTCGCCCTGGCAGAACCGATGCTGGAGCTCTTCAAAGCCATTACCTCCACCTTCCGATTCGTGTACTCCGTGGACGAAGGCGAAAACACCGCGAGGGAGAACTGATGTCACGCCCCACGGACTGGCACAACCTCGACCTGTCCAGCGACCCGACCGCGGGTGATCCGGTCGAAATCAAGCGGCAGGGCCACCACTACAAGAACTTCGTCGCGGACGTCGAAGAAGTCCGCCGGGCCTTGAAGAACGCCTCCAATGACTCTGTCATCAAGGAGGCGGCGGGTAAGGCCATGGAGTCGTTCAAGGACAACATCGGGAAGCTGCCGGGACAGCTGGACAAGCTCCACGACTCCTACGACAGGCTTTCCCACGCGCTGCTGAAATACGCCGGCAAGGTGGATACCGCACAAGCGTCGGCGGACTCCGCTCTGTCCAAGGCCCGGGTGCTCCGTGGCGACCTCGACAAGGCGCAGGACCGGCTCAAGACCGCTTCCCAGGAAGCCGACCGGATGTCCTCGGCGAAGGACCGGGTGAAAGACCCGGCGGGCGGCGGCGACCCACCGCCGCCGGACTCGTCGAAGGTGCGGGAGGCTGTACGCAACGCCAAGTACGCCGACCAGCAACAGACCGCCGCCGAAGGCCAAGTGAGCAACCTCAAGTCTCAGTTGGCGGAGTTGAAGGCGAAGGCCGAGCGGGCCGGGGATGCCCATCGCGACGCCACCACCGAGTTCGTGCACGACATCGAAGGGGCGTCCGACGCCGGCATTCAGAACAAGGCGTGGTACGAGAAGGTCGCTGACTGGGTCGACCAGCACTGGGACACGATCATCACCGTCTGCAAGATTTTCGTGGCCATCGTCGGTGTCATTCTGCTCTTCTGCACCGCCGGTTGGCTGCTTGCCATCTTCGCCGTAGCGGCTCTCCTGGTCCTAGCCGACACCATTCGGAAATTCGCGAATGGCAAGGCGGGCTGGGGCGACTTGTTGTTTGCCGTACTGGACTGCATTCCGGTCGTGGGCAGGTTCGCCATGTTGGCCAAGGCCGGCAAGCTCCTGGGCGGAATGAGCACCGCACTGAAGGTCGCGAAGATCGAGCGGAGCATGCGCGGTGTGGCGAAGGTCTGGCGCTGGGGCGGGCATCTGAAGGGATTCCAGAAGATCGGCTTCGCATTCGCCAAGGCCGAGGGCAAGGCCACCACCAAGGACTTCCTGAACGGCGGCGGGAGCGAAGTCGCGAAGAACTCGAAGCAGAACCTCGCCGCTTCCGCAATCGGCGCATCAGCCGGCGCCGCGGTGGAAAAGGGTTTCTCGAAGGTTCCCAAGCTCCTGCACAACAGCCCCCTGACCAACTGGAGCCAGCGCGAATACGGAGGGATCTCCATGGATATGGCCGGGCGAGGCAGTCAGCAGTGGCAGTCCGCCATCGGGGCCAGCTCGGGGTTTGTCGACAGTATGGCCAAGTCGACCGTGGACCATTACGCCTTCGGAAAGGACTTCAGCGCCCAGACCGTCATCTCCGACACGCTCAGCGGAGGGGGCACGGGCGGCGTCGGTTACTCGCCCGGGCTTGGCGCGGCCCGCTCGATCAGGTGAGCCCCCTGGTGCCGGCCTCAAAGCGCGCCAGGGCGTTCTCCGTACGCGTCCGGTAATCGCGGTACTCACGGCTACCGTCATCCCGTACGTCCACGATGTCGGTGGGCTCCGTAACGCTTGCGAGATGCCTTGCTGCGAGGTCCTTGGACGCTCGCAGCAAGGCCTCAGCGACGACCCGCTGAGGCGATGCGTCAACCGTCTTGCCCCGGCGACTGATCGCCAGCGTTCCATCCCTTTTGAGCTTGAACTTGACGCTGATGTCGTAGTCGTACCGGAATGTTCCGCGCCCGCGTTCCACGAGCTTGCCCACGCCGTCCAGCAATTCGAGCACGGACAGGAACACGAACAGACCCGGACCTCCGTCAGGATGACTCCTCCACCGAGTCGTGACCTCTCCGGTGCTGCCCATGATGTCCAGATGGCCCATGAACGTCCCGTCGGTCACGTCGTCCTGGCCGGGGTTCACGGTGAAGCGAAACTCGGGCATTACCAGCCTTCCTTGCCTTCCTGACGTTCCCATTCCCGTACTTCTTCCACCTGTTCAGGCGTTCCGAGCCCGTGCCACGTCCCACTCAGTCGGGCCGCCACAGCCAGCTGCCAGGCCCGCTCACTTACCTCTTCGGGACGGTCGTCGATATTCAGGAACGGCCGCCGCGGCCGGACGAGGACCAGATCTTCAAGCCGTCCGTGCGGCGCCATCACGCCGCCGAACCGGGGATCCCCCGCGAACTGGAACCCTTCTTCCCGAGCGGCTGCCAAGGTGCGCTTCCACTTCTTCCCCATCGCGCGGGACCGTTGCGCGACGATTTCGACGCTCTTCCCGGGATTGTCGGGATCGGAGACCTTGAAATGATGGAAGCCGTACTTGATCGCGGCTTCGTGACGCTTCGACCTGTCCGCCGGGGCGACCTGCCAGGCATAGGTCTCCAGGATCCGCCGGATGCTCTTCAGCTGCTCCGAGCGAAGGGAATACACGACAACCCCGACCAGTGCGAGTGCCAGCACGACGGCCAACGGGACCGCGGACAGGCCATCAACCACCTGCTCCCATGCCGCAAGGGCCAGCAAGGGAAGCAGGACCATGCCGAACGTCCACCCGATCTGCCCCCACGTGACGCGCCTCCGCACCTTTTTCCAGGCCCGGAGTGTCTCGGGGTCTCCCAGCGCGCCCTGAGTCAATTCGTTCCGCATGTAGTTCAAAGCCCTTCTTCAGCCGTTGTGACTCTGTCAACAGGCTGTGTCGCACGGAGAAAACACTGTACGCAGGCCGCCCCGCCGAGGTCACCCTCTGGGCCGAGACAGTGCGGTTGACGCGTCCCTGAGGTGGGCATTCCGGGCATGACCGAAGGGCGTGGACGACTTCGCCGGCATTGCTCCACACAGCGACAAGTTCGCACTTCCTAATACAGAGGCGGCCGCCCGGCGTGTTTCCGCGGGTGATAGCGCTGCGGTGATTCTCCCCGGCGTACGGGCTGACTCGTCCGCCTTTCCCCCTCCGGTCGTATGCGACGTACCGCCGCGCCTCCTGTCCATGGCGCAATTCGCCATGACCGTGATCGGGTTCATGAGGGAAAGAATCACGAAATACCGGCGCCACATCGCCAGGACAAGGTCGACTGCCATCAAAAGGACAGAGCCCACCGATAGTGGGTGCCTGTGAATATTTTGTGGATACACCATGAAAGATGTAACCGGAAGTGGAGAAAATCCAGGGGGCGGTGTCGGCCAATCCGGGCCGACACCGCCCTCACCCCCCGGCGCTGTGTACGCAGGCAGGCTCAGCCGCGACAGTCGCCGACTTACTTGCCGAGCTCCTGGTCGAGGTTCTCGAAGGAGTCCGCCGCCTTCTCCAGGTACTGGGCCAGGCCGTCGAGACCCTCGTTGGTCTTCGACATGCCCTGCTTGAACTCGTCGAAGTCGTGGCCGAACTTCTTCGAGGCCGACCGGGTGACGAAGCCGTTCTCGAGCAGCCCGTCGATGTAGGACTTCAGGTCGTGAAGCTTCTCCTCGATGCGTTCCTTCTCGCGGTTCATCTTCTTCGCGGCGGCCCGCATGTCCTCATATGTGACATCAAGGTCCTTGGCCATGGCGCTCCCCTTCCCTCCGTTTGGCAACCGTGAGGTCCCCCTCCCGGCATATACGCGTGGGGCGCACCGGGTTGGGCGCACGGCGTTGGGCACCTTAGTCGCTGACCCGCACAGGTGCACATAAGTGCAGGCACGGCGTCCGTTTTAACTCTCTTAAATCGGGACGTTGTTGGGACATATCGCGGGTGCACGACCGAGTTGCCCGTGAGGATATTCTCGCTTTTCGTAGAGAGGCATTTCGAGGAGGAGCTGAGTGTGCGTTTGAAGCTGACTGTCGTCGACCCCTATACGAACGCCAGCAAAGACCTCGTCCTCGACGCCGCCCCCGAGGCCCGAATTGACGCCGTCGCCCGGGAGTTGGCAGCCAGGGTGCGGGGCGGGGTCGCGCCCGGACAGCCCGGGCCGGTGCTCCACGTCGACAACCATCAAGTGGACCCCAACCACACCGTCACCACCTCCCCGCTGCGCGACGGCGCGGTGGTAAGCCTGGACGACCCCTCCGGCACGCTGCCCGGCGAGCAGTCCGGTGTCATCGAGATCCGGGTGGCCAGCGGGCCCGACGCCGGTGCCGTGCACCGGTTCGGCATCGGCCGGTACGACATAGGCTCCGGCCAGGGCTGCCAACTGATCGTCAGTGACCCGGAGTTGCCCCAGCGCGCGCTGACGCTCTACGTGGTCGCCCCGGACGACCTCCGCCTGGCCGTGCACGCCGGCCTGCAGCCAGGTGGGCAGCCCGGCCAGCCCGGCGCGGCGCCCGAGAACAAGGGGCCCAAGTTCGAGGTGCGGGTCGACGGCAAGCCGCTCGAAGGGCAACAGCTGCGCGTCGGCTCCCAGCTCGCCATCGGCAACACCCTGCTCGACGTGGCCCATTACACGCCCCCGGACGCGGCCCTGAAGTGGTCCGACGACGGCTCCGGGCTCGACTACAACCGCCCGCCGCGGCTCCGCCCGCCGGAGCGCACCACCAAGTTCCGCCTGCCGGCGCCCCCGAAGGAGCACCAGAGCCGCCCGCTGCCCTGGCTGATGGCGCTGTCCCCGGTCGTCATGGCCGTCACCATGGCGATGGTGACGGGGCGCACGACGTACCTGGTGATGGCGGTCTTCAGCCCGCTGATCATGATCGGCAACTACTTCTGGGACAAGAAGCACGGCCGCAAGTCCCACGCCAAGCAGGTCGAGGAGTACGAGGAGCACAAGGGCAGGATCGAGCGCGACGCGCAGGAGGCGCTGGTCCTGGAGCGCGGCGACCGCAACCTCGACCACCCGGACCCCGGCACCATCTGGGCCAACGCCACCGGCCCCCGCACCCGTCTGTGGGAGCGCCGCCGCAGCGACGCCGACCACCTGCTGCTGCGGGTGGGCACCGGCCGGCTGCCCTCCGCCGTCGTCCTCGACGACCCCGAGCAGGACGACCACCGCCGCCAGGTCACCTGGGACATCGCCGACACCCCCGTAGCCCTGCACCTGGGCAAGCTCGGCGTGATCGGCTTCGCGGGTCCCGACGACACCGCGCGCAGCGTGGCGCGATGGACGGTGACGCAGGCGGCCGCCCTGCACAGCCCGCTGGACGTGCAGTTTTACGTGCTCACCGAGGCGCACGCGCAAGGCAGTTGGGACTGGGTCCGCTGGCTGCCGCACGCCCGTCCGACGGCGCAGGACGCCAACGTCCTCATCGGGAACGACGCCGAGACCGTCGGCGCCCGTATCGGTGAACTCACCCAGATCCTTGAGGCCCGGCAGAAGGCCGCCCAGGAGAACCGCGGTCAGGCGGGCTTCGCCGACCCCGACATCGTCGTCGTCTGGGACGGCTCGCGCCGACTGCGCTCGATGCCCGGCGTCGTACGGCTGCTCCAGGAAGGCCCGGCTGTATCGATGTACGCGATCTGCCTGGACGAGGAGGAGCGCTTCCTGCCGGGCGAGTGCAAGGGCATCGTGATCGCGGAGCCGCGCAATTCCCGGCACGCCAGGCACGAGAAGCAGGCCGGTGGCGGCGCGACCGACGCCATGGAGGTGCTGCGGCGGGCCGCCGAGGAGGAGCAGCGGAAGAAGGCGGCGGCCGAGAAGGGTAAGCGCGGCAAGGGGAAGCGGAGGAAGTCGGCTGCGTCCGACAATCCGGAGCTGACCAACACCGCCGCTGTGATGCTCGCTTTCAACAACCAGAGCGGCGCCCCCGCGCCCGCGACGCCGACCGCTGGGGAGCAGATCGACCCCTCCGTGCTGCGGCTGCGCGTGCAGCAGGAGGGCACGGCCAGGATCCTGGGCGTACGGCCCGACTTCGTCTCGCCGGCCTGGTGCGCCCGGGTGGCCCGGGCCCTCGCCCCGCTGCGCGACATCAGCGGCGAGGCGTCGGACAGCGCGCTGCCCGACGCCAGCCGGCTCCTTGACGTCATCGGGATGGAGCCGCCGACGGCCGGCGCGGTGGTCGGCCGCTGGCAGACCGGCGGGCAGTCCACGGTGGCGATGGTCGGCGAGTCGTACGACGGTCCCTTCGGCATCGACATCCGCAAGGACGGGCCGCACGGCCTCATCGCGGGTACGACCGGTTCCGGCAAGTCCGAGCTGCTGCAGACGATCGTCGCCGCGCTCGCGGTGGCGAACACGCCGGAGAGCATGACCTTCGTGCTCGTCGACTACAAGGGCGGCAGCGCGTTCAAGGACTGCGTCCACCTGCCGCACACCGTCGGCATGGTCACGGATCTCGACGCCCACCTCGTCGAGCGCGCCCTGGAGTCGCTCGGCGCCGAGCTGCACCGCCGTGAGCACATCCTGGCCCAGGTCGGTGCGAAGGACATCGAGGACTACCAGGACCTGGTGCGCCGTAATCCGGGTATGGCGCCGCTGCCCCGACTGCTCCTTGTCATCGATGAGTTCGCGTCCATGGTCCGCGACATGCCGGACTTCGTCACCGGCCTGGTCAACATCGCCCAGCGAGGCCGCTCCCTCGGCATCCACCTGATGCTGGCCACCCAGCGGCCGTCCGGCGTGGTCTCGCCGGAGATCCGGGCCAACACCAACCTCCGGATCGCCCTGCGGGTCACCGACGGCGGCGAGTCGACGGACGTCATCGACTCGCCCGAGGCCGGCAACATCTCCAAGAACAACCCGGGCCGCGCCTACGTGCGCACCGGCGCGGCCTCCCTGATTCCCTTCCAGTCCGGCCGCGTCGGCGGCCGCCGCCCCGGCACCGTGGACCCGATGGCCCTCGCCCCGTGGACCGGGGAGCTGGACTGGGCCGGCCTGAGCCGCCAGGCGCTGGCGAAGCCCGCGGCTGCCAAGAGCGAGGAAGAGGAGATCACCGACCTGAAGGTCCTGGTCGACGCCATCCGGGAGGCCAACGCCCACCTGCAGATCCCGCAGCAGCACAGCCCGTGGCTGCCGGCCCTCGCGGAGACCGTGCTGCCGAAGGACCTGCCGCCGGCGCAGGCTCTGGGCGCGCTGCCCCCGGCGCCGTACGGCATCGAGGACCTGCCGGCGAGCCAGTCCCGCCGCGCGGCCGCGATCGACTTCGCCACCTTCGGCCACCTGCTCGTCGCGGGTGCGCCGCGCAGCGGCCGCTCCCAGGTGCTGCGCACGA
Source organism: Streptomyces sp. NPDC054786 (assembly GCF_053611685.1). NCBI lineage: Bacteria > Bacillati > Actinomycetota > Actinomycetes > Kitasatosporales > Streptomycetaceae > Streptomyces > Streptomyces sp. NPDC054786. The sequence continues at coordinate 72,435 of NZ_JBSHAW010000017.1, forward strand.
TCGCGGGCTCCCTGGCCGGCACCCTCTCCTGCGCCGACGTCCACCTGTACGGCATCGACTGCGGCAACGGCGCACTGAACGCGTTGACCAAGCTGCCGCACTGCGGCGCGGTGGTGGGCCGCAACCAGAGCGAGCGGGCCATCCGCCTGGTCCGCCGCCTTTCGGCGGAGGCGAGCAGGCGGCAGGAGCTCCTCGCGCAGTACGGCTTCGCGGACATCGGCGAGCAGCGCGCCGGGGCGCCGCAGGACCAGCGGCTGCCGCACATCGTGCTGCTGCTCGACCGCTGGGAGGGCTGGGTCTCGTCCCTGGGCGAGCTGGAACACGGCGAGCTTACCGACGAGTTGCTGACCCTGATGCGCGAGGGCGCGAGCGTCGGCATCCACCTGGTGATCACGGGCGACCGGCAGCTCCTCACCGGCCGGATCTCCTCGCTGACGGAGGACAAGCTCGCCCTACGCCTTTCGGACCGTACCGACTTCTCGATGCTGGGCCTCAACAGCCGCAAGGTGCCGGAGGAGATCGCGCCGGGCCGAGCGTTCCGCAACGAGACGGGTACGGAGATCCAGTTCGCGCTGCTGAGCGAGGACGCCACCGGGCAGGGCCAGAACGCGGCGATTGCGGCCATCGGAGAGGGGGCGGCCCACCGGGACGCGGCAGTGCCGCGAGCCCTGCGGCCGTTCCGGGTGGACTCGCTGCCCAGCCGCATCACCTTGAACCAGGCGTGGCAGTACGTCGACCCGGCGGTGTCCGCCTCGCGGCTGTGGGGCCTGGTGGGCGTCGGCGGTGACGACCTGACGGCCTTCGGCCCGGACCTGGCACAGGGCTTGCCGGGCTTCGTGATCGCGGGCCCGGCGAAGTCGGGTCGCTCGACCGTGCTGATGAACCTGGCGGCCACGTTTGTGGGCCGCCGCGGCGCCCGCCTGGTCATCGCTGCCCCGCGGACCTCTCCGCTGCGCCAGCTGAAGGGCTATAAGGGTGTGTTGGAGGTCTTTACGGGCAGCGACATCGAGGAGGACGAGCTGAAGGACGCCGTGGCCACGGCGTCTCCGCAGCAACCGATCGTCATCCTCATCGACGACGGCGAGCTGCTTGAGGACTGCGACGCGGAGGACGAGTTCAAGAGGCTGATCGCGACCGGCGCCGACCGCGGCATCGGCATCGTCATCGCCGGCGACGAGGACGACGTCTGCTCGGGCTTCAGCGGCTGGCAGGTCGACCTGAAGAAGTCCAAGCGCGGCCTGCTGCTGTCCCCGCAGGACACATCGAGCGGCGAACTGATCGGCGTACGCCTGACCCGGAGCGCGGTGGGCGGCCCGGTGACCCCGGGCAAGGGCCTGCTGCACCTGGGGAGCGGAGAGGCGTTCACGGTGACGGTGCCGGTGGGGTGAGCGACGATGCGAGCGTCTTGGCCATGTAAGCGCAAATAGAGGATGCCTATGGTCGGGGACTGGCCGAGTACCTGCTGATGTGCGAGCGGGAGGACGCGGACCCGGTCACTGCGACCCGTGCACATGTCGCCACATTTGTACGGGTGTTGACCTCGCGGCCGCACCGGCGGAGTGCGAACGTGATCTCGATCGGCTCGGGGGGGCTGGCGAATGCGACGATCCAGCAGCGGCTGGTGCCGGTGCGCCTGTTCTACGACTTCCTCATGGAACAGGGGCTGCGGGAGTCCCGTCAGCGCCCGCCCGGCGCTCGTCGTCTCCACCTGCCCCCCCCCCCCGGCACCGCGGGGACGATCCACGGCGATTGGTCTCGTTCATCGGAGCTCAAAGGACCGCGAGCAATTGCACGCCGACTGCCGGCTCTTCCACCAACTCCAGGCAGGCGATTGCCACTGTCGGAGCGCACCATTGACACCAACATCCGGGACCGAGCAGCGCCGATACGCAGCCGCTTACGCAACGTCTCCGCAGAGATAGGGCCGTTGATACGTCTCCCAGTGCCAAGCCTCCTCCCGGCGAGCACGTTCAAAAAGATCATCTTCCAGGACAGACACCTGACCGGACTGCCCAGAGTGTTCCCCAGTGGGCATGCCCGAGTCCGGAGCTTGTAGATCACTTGCTCCGGCACCGAGCGCGAAGCCACCCCAACCACTTCCGTCGAGGGTTGTTCAGCGATGGAAGCGTTCCGCACAGCCGACTCCCCTGCCCTCACGGCGCTGATGGCTTGCAACAAGCCGGGGGCCACCTCAGCCCACCCGATCAGCAGCACCGGCCCGACCGCGTCGAACGCAGCCTTGCCGACGGTGCCACCCAGGCGGGGACCCCAAGGCGCAACGCCAGCACCCACACGTTCCCGAACCCGAACAAGAACGTGAGTCCGACCACCGCGGCCATCATCACAGTAACCGCACGGAGCGTGGCCACCCGCTCGAACGCCGCCCCAGCATCACGAGCAGTAGTCGGCGAGTTCCGTGCGACCGCCATCACACAGCACCGTCCCGCGCAGTGGGCCGAAACCGCCCCTCGATAACGAGCCGCCCGGCAGGAAAGCGCTGGTCAGCCCTGCAACCTCCTGTAGGTAGTCCTGCCGGGGGCGCTCCGATAGACCCTCCCCTTGGGAGGGTCTTTTTGCTGGTCAGGGCACGTATGGCCACACACGCAGAACAGCCGGACCCTCCCCTGGTGACCATGGCGAGGGTCCGGCTGTGCCCGGCTGTCACCGGGTTTCTGCGGGTGGCTGTGTCGAATACGGGTCGAAGTTCTCGCGGGCCGCCTCAGTCCGCCGTCGGCAGGTCGCCCTCCGCCTCGATGCGCCGCTTGAGATCCGTGAGCTGTCCGGTGAGGCAGCGTGTGTAGGTGGCCGGGAGGACAGGAACGCTGTTGCCGCCCAGGCGGCGACCTGGGCGGGAAGAGGCTGCCATCGCTCCGCCGCCCCGGCTCGCCGCCGCCCTCAGTGCCGGCACGGCCGGGGCCGGCCGGTGCTGCCGAGGTCAGCGACCTGATCATCGCCGAGCCCAGGGGCGCTCTCACGGCCGCCCCCGGCATGGTCGTCCGTGCCGTAGGCGCGCGGTCCAACGCGGCGGTCGTTGTCAGCGTCGGCGGGGGCGTGCCCGAGCGGCGCACCGCCCGCCTCCACGAACGCCTGGTCTCGCATGGGGTCGGTGGACCGCCGCCCGGAGTACGGTGAACACGTCGGGACAGTTCAAGCGTTCCCCCTTACCGGAGTCGGAAGGCCGGCAGTGGGCCGGTCAGCCCGTCTCTCGCCCTTCGGCAACTCGCCACGGACGGCACGACAAGGGCGGTGGAACGTCAACTGTTCCATGACTGGCGGCGGTAGCTGTGAGCATTCACCGCGTGGGCACCTCATACGCCTGACAGAGAGGCCAGCATGAGACCTGTGGAACCGATGCCTTCGGCAGGGATGGCTGAGGTCCGTATCGTCGCCGCATCTCCCGAGGCCGCGCGCCGGGTCGCAGAAGCTCTCCGGCACTGCTTCCCCGCCACCGAACAGCGCAGCTACCCCGCCGGCCACGATGGCGGGACCCGGCTTCACGTCACGGTGGACACCACGCGTACCCCCGAGCCACATGCGACAGCCGCGCCGTGGCTGGCGACCAGCAAGTCAGCCGCGCGTGACCGCCCGCATGCGGACGAGGTCTGAGGAAGCCGGGCCTCAGACGCGCGGCTGCGACAGGGTCGGCCCCTCGACCGGGCATCGAGCGCTCCTCCGCCGCGATGAGCGCGACACAGTTCTAGAGGTAGCAGTCATGGCATCACTGACCGAGCGGAAGGCGTACCGCGAAAAGATCATGCAGGCTCTGTACGAGGCCACTGAAGGCAACCGTCTTCTGGGTGTCACCGGGGCCAAGCTTGCCCAAGATCTCGCGATCCCGACAGAGGATCTGGCTGCCGCCTGCACGTATCTGGTGGGCGAGGACCTGATCACGGTCGACTGGACCGCGGGCAATACGCCGGCCATGGTCACGCTGACGCACCAAGGCATCCGGCGCATGGAGGCCGAAGAAGAAAAGCACGGTTGACCCCATGCTCAGGCGGCGTCCGAATCCTTCGACTGCCACTTTTCGCTGCCCGGACCACGCGGCAGTCAGGTACTCCAGGTGCCGTTGGCCGAGGGTCTGCGCGGGGCGGCAAAGGATACGTGTGGGGCCGGGAGAGCGAGGAAGCCGCGGTCAGAGCTGACTTGCGGCACTCGGATGGGACGGCGCGATGGGCCTGTCCAGGCACGGGAGCACGTGCCCCTACGGGCTGAGGCCCGGAGGAACAACCCATCCGGCCGTTAGTGCCGTTCCTCTGCGATGGGTACCGGTGAACCATGGCTGGCACCTTCACCACCCGCACCCTCACCATTGCAACCGGCGCCACGGAGACCATGCACGACCTGACGAACGCATGCTCCGCGTTCCTCCGGGAGGCCGCTCATGGGCGAAACGGACTGCTGAACGTTTTCACCCCCCACGCGACGTCCGGCCTGGCCATCATCGAGACCGGCGCGGGCAGTGACAATGACCTGTTGGCAGCCCTCCGCGGCATTCTTCCCGCGGACGACCGCTGGGGGGATCGCCACGGTGGTCCAGGCCACGGCAGCGGCCACGTGCTCCCGGCTCTGGTACCACCACACGCCACGTTGCCCGTAGTCGATGGCGAGCTGGAGCTGGGGACCTCGCGGTCCGTCGTACTGGTGAACACCGACCGGGACGGCCCCGAGCGCCAGGTCCGGCTGTCCTTCCTCGGCTGACCGAACGACCCACGCGGTCCTGCGGCTGCCCCCGTTGGCAGCCGATGTCGCACGAGAGTGTCCGGCTGCCCGCACGGGAGGCGCTGCCTCTTCGCAATTCTCGAGCCGCCTGCTCCAGGTCTCCTGCGCCGTTCGCCCCGTCGCTCCGGATCAGCTCTGCGAGCCTTACCAGGAAGTAAGCTGGAACTACCGAGGGCAATTCGTACACCGGCCTCCATGCTCGTGTCGTTTTCGGCGATTCACGACACCGGGCCGGTGTGGTTGGTCCGGGGCAAGGTCCGCGTCATGACCACGACCATTCCGTATACGCCGGCGGTCGAAGACCGGACCTCTTCGCTGCCCCTGCGACTCATGCTGGCGCCGGCCGGCACCGCTCCAGCTCTGCTCGACGGTGCGTGGTGGCCCCGCTCCCGTGACCTCACGGCGGAGCTTCCCGCACTGACGGCCGTCCTCGACCCACTGTGGGGGCGGATCACCCACGTCACGGTGAACCCCACGTTCTGGCCGGTCATCCCACGGAAGGTGCCCGTCGACGGGCATGTGGTGGGTGTCGGCTGGTTCACGGCCGAGCAAGACCCCCACAAACTGCTGCTGCTCTCCTACAGCGTCGGCCGTTGGGACCTCCTGGTCATCCCCCCGGAGACCAGCCCGGCCACCGCTGCCCGGCTCATGACAGAGGCCGCCGATCCGCTGGGCACCCTCACCGCGAGTGCCCTGATGAACGATGCGGAGCAACGCCGGATCGCGGAGGAGATGGAGCTGTCCCTGGTCTCGGTCTGGGACTCCGAAGGCGGCCATGGAGCAAGCCTGCCGACCTCTCGTTCCCCCGCCCAAGCAGTCATTGCACAGGTACCAGATACGACGAGGGGTATCTGAGCTTCGTGTCAGTCATCGCGAGCGCGACGTCGATCCCGCGGCCCGCTCTGGAGGAAAGCCCCAGGCCAACAGCCTGGGGCTTATCTCTTCTCCGGATCTTTCCCCGCACGCCGTTCAGCCAGGTGCCCTGAAGGAGGCTGACACGCCGCCACTGACTCAATAAGCCTTTGGCCCGGTTGGCTTGGTCACGCCGTCCGAGTTGATCACGGTGGTTTCCGGAGCCCGTGCGCACAGTCGCATGAGGGGGTCTGCCCGTGGGTCCTTGCGCGGCCGGCGGCCGGCGAGCAGGGCATGAACTTGTGCTCCAGATCCTCACCGGGCGGGGGGCCGAAGAGGCCGGCTCGCCTTCCCCTCACCCTCATCCGGACCCGCGCACCGTGCTACCGGCGCCGGGCCACCGGAGTCGAACGCCAGGCCGCCCGGTGACTGACCCGTTGGAGACACCCGGTCCAGCGGCTGAAGGCGCAATGCGGCCAGCAAGAGGCCGACGCCGACACTCTCGGCAAGAGCGACGATCCGTCCGCAGGGACCAGCAGTGACGGCTGCTGCGCGAGCGAGACGGTCGATGCGGATCCGGCCCCGGGTGCGCCTGCGGAATGCCAGGCAGTGTGCCCGCCCCTCGGTTACCACACCCCGGCAACGCGCTTCCTGGTGCAGTTTCCATCCGACGTGGACGACAGAAGCTCGGCCATCACCTTCACAGAAAATCTGTCATGGCGGTGGTAGACATGCCGCCCCCCGGACGTTAGGCTCTTCGTCGTAGCCAAGAGATCGAAAGGCGCGGCAGAGGTCGAACTGCCGCGCATGCAGTGCCAGAAGAGGCACGGCAGTGGAGTCGCGGGGCCGAAAGGTATGCACGTGGGCCCCGCGACTGACTGCCGGGCCGGGCGGCCCCCGGGGTCGCGAGCAGAACCGCAGGATCCGCATGAGCAAGCAGGCCGGCAGAAGGAAGAGAAGGAGGCAGACGCCATCAGGATCGCCCGGGCGAGGAAGTGAGCCGCTCGGGTACCGCAGGCCCCGGATTGGAAGGTGGTCCCCGGTCACGCATCCGCGATCCCCGCACTTCCCGCCCTCTCCCGGGCGACGGTGCGGAAACAGAAAGCCGGCACCGCAGTAAGCCGGCAGATGGTGTTCAATCCCTCGGGGCCCTGGTGCGTGTTCGGCACCAGGGCCCCACGATGCATTCCCCGATCAGAGGTGCAAATGACCGCAGAAATCTCTCACGACCGTCTCAACGACGAGGACTACCCCGCCTACACCATGGGGCGAGCCGCCGAAATGCTCGGCACCACCCCCGCCTTCCTGCGGGCCCTCGGTGAGGCCAAGCTGATCACGCCGTTGCGTTCCGAGGGCGGCCACCGCCGCTACTCCCGCTACCAGCTGCGTATCGCCGCACGCGCCCGCGAACTCGTCGACCAGGGAACCCCCGTCGACGCCGCCTGCCGCATCGTCATCCTCGAAGACCAGCTCGACGAAGCTCAGCGCATCAACGAAGAACTGCGCACTTCATCCTCCGAGCCCCGCCTCAAGACCGACGTCTGAACTCCGTTCCACGCCCGCGCACGGCCGCCGCCCCGGGGACGTTCAGCGTCGGACAGGCCGGCGTCACAGCTGACCCACAGCAGCCACGCAGACGAGCTCCGTCGATATCGTCGCCGGAGCTCTTCGCCGTCAGCCTGACGCCAGCCGGGCTGAGCACCGCGGTCGAGATGTCCCCTGATCTCGCGGCAGCGTCCGAGGCTGCGCGCCTCTGATTCATCGGGGCGGGCCATCGGGACATGGGACTGACGAGGCCCACGAGCCAGCAGACCGCTGTGGTCAGCAGACGGCGAGGGAGATGGCGAGGTAGTGCGCGGTGAAGCCTGCCACAGTCAGGGCGTGGAAGACCTCGTGGAAGCCGAACCAGCGAGGTGAGGGGTCGGGGCGCTGGAGGGCGTAGACCACCGCGCCCACGCTGTAGAGGAGACCGCCGGTCACGACCAGGGTGAGTACGGCCGCTCCGCCGGTGTGCAGGAAGTCGGGCAGGTAGCGCACCGGTGCCCAGCCCAGGGCCAGGTAGCAGGGGGTGTACAGCCATCGGGGAGCTGCGACCCACAGGACGCGGAAGGCGATGCCGACCAGCGCCCCCGTCCACACGATCCACAGCAGGACGGGCCGCTGGTCCGAAGGGAGGAGGAGCACGGCCAGGGGGGTGCAGGTGCCGGCGATGATGAGGAAGATATTGGCGTGGTCGAGACGACGCAGAACGGCCTCGCCGAGCGGCCCCCAGGTGCCACGGTGGTAGAGGGCGCTCGTCCCGAACAGCAGCAGGGCGGTGACGGAGTACACGGTGCAGGCCAGGGCAGCCTGCGGGGTCCGGGCCAGGCGGATGAGGGCGACGCCCGCGATCAGCGCGGCGGGGACCGTCGCGGCGTGGAGCCAGCCACGAAGCTTCGGCTTGATCGGCTCCACCAGGTCGGCCGCCCGCTCCGCCAGAGCGGCAGCCGGGTGGGAGCCCTCGCCGGCACTGTCACGGTGCCCTCCGCGGGGTTGGCCGGTTGGAGCACGTTCCCCCCTCACCGGGGCGAGGGGCACACTTGCGGATTCGGCGGCGTCGCGGGACACAGCTTCCGTCCTCCTTCGGACCGTTGGGCCTCGCTGACCACCAGGTAGCCACGGCAGGAGTCACCCCGCAACAGCGTGTGGGGAGGTCAGTCTCTGACCGCCGGGCCTGCATTGCCACAGTGGTCCGGTCAGGCTCGGGCCGGGTGCCCCAGCAAGGCCGACGCCGTCTCCAGGGGTGTGAGACCGGTCGGTGGCACGAGCGCGGCAGCCGAGCGGCACACGAAGCCGAGACGGCTCAGAGCTCGGGTCACTTCGCCGGCGGAGAAGTCACGACGGTCCTGCCCGGTGATGATCTCCCCGACCTGTTTGACGGGGTACTGGCGGCGGCCGATGAGCACGGACTCACCCGTGACGGGTTCGGGTTTGATGCCCTTCATCGCATCCTGCACCTCGGTCTTGAGCAGGTTGAAGGGGAAGCGGGCGATGACGACGCGCATAGTGCCTCTACAAGGTCGAAGGGAAGCCGGAAACGGATCACCGGCCCGGGCGGAGAGGTGTCAACGGGTGAGGACGACGACGCCCAGGGCGTGCCCGTCCTCACCGATCACGGGTGAGGCCCGCAGCGCGCGTTGGCGCATGTCACGTTCCGCGTCGTGTACAGACGTCACGGGCGAAGTGAAGGGCCCCCGGTCGTAGACGATGTCCCGCAACCGGGTCTCCTCGGTGTACCAGGAGCCTTGGTGGTGGGCTGTCATCTGGGAACGGGTGATCAGGCCCGTACACCGCCCGTCCTCGTCACGGACGAGGAGATGGTCGGCACGGGCCCCGATGAGGACGGACAGGGCCAGGTCGACGATCATGTCGTCGCCGACCTGTGGCCCCGGCGACGTCATGACGTCGCCGGCTGCCCTGCCCGAGCAGTCCGCCTGGGCGTAGCTCTGGAGCATCAACGAAAGCCTCCGTGACGAAGGTGACCCGACGAGCTGGGCGTGATCGTCCGGGACCGGCCTAGGCGGCCCGGGCCGAGGAGGTCTGCCGCGCGGCCGGTGCCGCGGTTCGGGCTGATCCGGCGGCACGGCGGGCCTGGGCGGGGCGGCTGCGGCGGCCGCGCGTGGAGGAGCCGCTGCGCTTGGCGCGTTCGACGACCGGTGCGGCGATGGTGACCGGGATGCCGGAGGGTGCCTGGGCGCCGGTGATGCGGCTCAGTTCGGCCTCGCCGGAGCGGACCTGGGTGGACTGCGGGGTGATGCCCGCGTCCGCCATCAGGCGATTCATGGTGCGGCGCTGGTTGGGCAGGACGAGGGTGACGACGCTGCCGGACTCGCCGGCGCGGGCGGTGCGTCCGCCGCGGTGCAGATAGTCCTTGTGGTCGCTCGGCGGGTCGACGTTGACGACGAGGTCGAGGTTGTCGACGTGGATGCCGCGGGCCGCGACGTTGGTGGCCACCAGGACGGTGACATGTCCGGTCTTGAACTGGGCCAGGGTGCGCGTGCGTTGGGGCTGGGACTTGCCGCCGTGCAGTGCGGCGGCGCGCACGCCGCTGTTCAGCAGGTGTTCGGTGAGGTTGTCGACGGCGTGCTTGGTGTCCAGGAACATGATCGACCTGCCGTCGCGGGCCGCGATCTCGGTGGTGGTGGCGTGCTTGTCGGCACCGTGGACGTGCAGCACGTGGTGCTCCATCGTGGTGACCGCGCCCGCCGAGGGATCGACGGAGTGGACCACCGGGTCGGTGAGGTAGCGCCGGACCAGAAGGTCCACGTTGCGGTCCAGGGTGGCCGAGAAGAGCATCCGCTGCCCCTCGGGGCGGACCTGGTCGAGCAGGGCGGTGACCTGGGGCATGAAGCCCATGTCGGCCATCTGGTCGGCCTCGTCCAGCACGGTGATGGCGACCTGGTTCAGCCGGCAGTCACCGCGCTCGATGAGGTCCTTGAGCCGTCCCGGCGTGGCGACGACCACTTCGACGCCGCCGCGCAGTGCGCCGGCCTGCCGGCCGATCGACATCCCGCCGACGACGGTGGCCAGCCGCAGCTTCAGCGACCGGGCGTAGGGGGTGAGTGCGTCGGTGACCTGCTGGGCCAGCTCCCGGGTGGGGACCAGGACCAGGGCCAGCGGCTGGCGGGGCTCGGCGCGCTGTCCGGCGGTGCGGGCCAGCAGGGCCAGACCGAAGGCCAGCGTCTTGCCCGATCCGGTGCGTCCGCGGCCGAGAACATCGCGTCCGGCCAGCGAGTTCGGCAGCGTGGCGGCCTGGATGGGGAACGGGGCGGACATGCCTTCCGCGCCGAGGGCCGCCAACAGCGCCGGCGGCATGTCCAGCTCGGCGAAAGTCTCCGCCGGGGGCAGGGCGGGAGTGTGGGTGACGGGCAGGGCGAACTCTCCCTGCAGTGTCGTGGGACGCCGTCCGGGGCCGCCGGAACGGCCCGTGCCCGAGCGGTTCGGCCCACCGGAGCGGTAGCCACCGCGGCCTGAGCCTGACGAGCTGGCCGAGCGGGAGTAGCGGTCATTCGTGCGAACTGTGCGGTTCATGGAGAACCTTCCTCGATGCGGTACGTCGAGGAATTCCCGGTGGCAATAAGCCGCACACAAGAATCGCCAGAACGAACCGATGAAATGAGATGAAACGAAGCGGGGCGTAATATGTCGCCCCTGCACGCCGAAGCGGGACCGGCAACGCCGCAAAGAAGAGCGAAGCAGTTGCCGGATCATGAATCCGGGCGGATTGCCCGTCGCGGGACAGCGGTCGGGAAATCGAACTCGCTGCCCGCCCGCCGCCTGTGCGGCCGTTGCGGGGCACACGGGAAACACCGAAAAGCAACGAGCTGGGGCCCGCACCCAAGGTGCGGGCCCCAGCTACGGTGTACGCGTCAGCGTCAGGCGGGAACGATGTTCTCGGCCTGCGGGCCCTTCTGGCCCTGGGTGACGTCGAAGTTCACCTTCTGGCCCTCCTGCAGCTCGCGAAAGCCCTGGGCAGCAATGTTCGAGTAGTGGGCGAAGACGTCGGCGCCGCCACCCTCCTGCTCGATGAAGCCGAAACCCTTTTCCGCGTTGAACCACTTCACGGTGCCAGTAGCCATGTCATATCTCCTTCGGGGCAGTGCTCGGAGCCCACACCATGCGGGCTCCGTGTCGCTGCGTTGATTGCCCGTCCGGAAATAAACACCGGAAATACGAAAGCGCTCCGCCATGTACGACAGCGAGCACGCTTGAAGTCTTGGGAACCACAACTGCAACTGAGATCGACGGTAGCACGGCACTGGCGGCCATGCGCGGCACATGATCCCGACGCTTTCGAGAGGGTAAGAAGCCCTTACCGCACCAGTGGCCATTTCTGCAGTTGCGGCAGGAGATATTCAGCATCGGCGCTCGCCCCTATTCGACTGGAAATGCTCGACCTCCTCGACCACGCCCGGCCTCCGCGGGCACGGGCCGGACACCATCCGTGCCTGGCCGAACCGCACCGTCGCGGCGCGGCACGGCCTGTACCGGGCCACCGAATCAGCCTCACGCGCCCGCGCCGGAAGCCTGCCGCGCCACCGCAGCCGGTCACCGCCGCGTCGTCGCAGCCGAGGACCTGACGGTCAAGGCCGAGGGCTCCGTATGCCTTCGTGTCGCCGCGCGAACCTGGCACCGGCCGCGTCATGGGCGCCGCGGAGAAGGTGCACGACCGTGTCCGTCGTCCTCTCGCCGGGATTGACGACCGCGATCCAGCCGAGGGCCCCGTATACCGGGTGCGGCATCACGCTGTCGGCGGCTGCGTAGTCGCGAGCCCGGGTGAGGTTGCGGGGCTCTTCGCCGGTGAGCTCCCGGAACGTCGTACGGGCGACGTGGATGTTCACCCGCCAACGGCCCGGCGCGGAAAGGCCGGAAGCGTCGTCGTCGGGATAGTTCTTGGTGACGATCGTTCCGTACGGTGGGACGTTCTGCGGCATCTGCCTGTCGGGGGCGTAGTAGAAGAAGGCGTCACCCCAGGTGAGCTCGGGGAAGTCGCCGCCCGGCGCCGGGGCGACCACGAGGGCGCCGGCGAAGCCCCGCACGGCCGCGAGGATCTGTTCCATACTCATGGTTCAAGCATCACCTTCAAGTGCTTATGTGGGGTTGGCCGATGGGCGAGCTGGGGAGCGGTCCGCAGCGGATACCGCTCCGGACCGTCGATGTCGCGAGAGCGTCGGGATACTCGGTGCAACAGGTTCGCGACCTGGAGCGGCTGGGGGTTCTCCCGCCAGCCGCTCGATCGGACAACGGCTACCGCTCCTACACACCGCTTCATGTGCACGCGCTACGGGCCTATCGAGGGCTCGCGGGCGCCGTGGGGCCCGTCGTGGCCCGGCAGCTGCTCGCGCAGCTGCGCACCGGGACGACCGCGGAGGCGGCCTCGGCGGTCAACGCGGTCCATGTGCGGCTCGCCCGGGAACGCGAGGAGGCTCTGCGCGCGCAGCGAGCGCTGCGCGCGACCCGGGCCGAAGCCCACACGACCGAGTTCGAGCAGGAGAGTGACGCGATGACGATCACGGAGCTCGCCGGAGCGCTCGGCGTACGTCCCTCGACCCTGCGGTTCTGGGAGCAGGAAGGGCTTGTCATGCCCGAGCGGGTGACCTCACTGCGAGCCCGCCGCTACGGTCTGCCGGCTATCAGAGAGGCCCGCATCGTCGTGGCTCTCCGCGGCGCCGGCTACGGGATTCCCGCAGTGCGCGAGATCCTGGGCTCCCTGCACCGGCTCGACGGCGTGGGAGAGGCCCAGCGCATCCTGCGGCAACGCCTGGAGGGGATCGCCACACGAAGCGTGGCGCTGCTCCGGGCGGGCGCGGACCTGGCCGCCGTCATCGAGTCGGCCCCGGAACCGACGGCCACCTGAGGCCTCCCTTTCGGCGCCCTTGCCCCTCCGCCCGGTCACACGGACATCGGCGGCAGAGCGGGCAACACCTTCTCGAGCGTGATGGGGAAGTCGCGCACGCGCAGCCCGGTGGCGTTGAACACCGCGTTCGCGACCGCCGCACCGGACCCGCAGATACCCAGCTCACCGACGCCCTTCGCGCCGAGGGGGTTCGCCTTGTCGTCGTACCCGTCGAGGACGACGACGTCGACGTCGGGGATGTCGGCATGGACCGGAACCAGGTATTGCGCGAGATCCCGGTTGACGAAGGCGCCGGATCGCGGGTCGACCACGGCCTCTTCCTCGAGGGCCGCGCCGGCCCCCCAGATCATGCCGCCCATCAGCTGCGAACGGGCCGTCTTCGCGTTGAGCACGCGCCCCACGGAGAACACGCCCAGCATCCTCCGCAGACGGATCTCGGCGGTGTCCGCGTCGACCCCCACTTCGGCGAAGTGGGCCCCGTAGGTGTGGATCGAGTAGTCCGCGTAGTTCGGATCATCGCCCATGAAGCGGGTCTCGCCCTCCGCCGCCATCCCTTCGGGACGGTGGCGTGCGACGATCTCGCTCAGCGCCTCGGACGCGCCACCGATGCGCACCGTGCCGTCGCGGAACACGGCGTCTGCCGGGTCCAGTCCGTGCAACGGGGAGCGCGCGTCGTCGCGCGCCGCGACCAGCAGCTCCTCGCGCAGGGCCGCACACGCTCGATGCGCCGCGGTGCCCGAGTTGGCGGCGCCCCACGAGCCCCCGGACCCCCAGCTGGAGGGAAACCCGGAACGCCCGAGCTCGATCCGGACCCGGTCGGGCGGCAGTCCGAGTCCGTCGGCCGCGACCTGCGTGAGGATGGTGTACGTGCCGGTGCCGATGTCGGTCATGTCCGTCTGGACGACGGCGGTGCCGTCCGCCGCCAACCGCACCCGCACCGTTGTCGGCCCTTGGAAATGCCCGCGGATGGCGGCGGCCATGCCGTAGCCGACCAGCCGGCGTCCCTCGCGCACACTCGCCGGGGCGGCGGGACGGCCCTCCCAGCCGAACCGGCGCGCGCCTTCGCGCAGGCAGTCGACCAGGTGCCGGTCGCTGTACGGCACGTCCCGCTCGGGATCGACGGTGGGCTCGTTGCGGATCCGCAGCTCAACCGGGTCCATCCCGAGCGCATCGGCCAGCTCGTCCATCGCCGACTCCACCGCCAGCATGCCCGGCGCCTCGCCCGGCGCGCGGACGTCCGACCCGCGCGGCAGATCGAGCGGCGCCAGCCGGTGGCTCGTCAACCGGTGGGGCGCGGCGTAGAGGCTGCGGGTCGTGGCGGCGGTCTGCTCGGTGAACTCCATGTCGGGGTTGGTGTGCATGGTGACGTCATGGGCGATCGCCGCCAGCCGTCCGTCGCGCCCCGCTCCCAGCCGCACCCGCTGGCTCGAGGTGGGGCGCACGCCGACGAGCTGGAAGACCTGCTGCCGGGTCAGCGCGACCTTGACCGGTTGGCGCAACGTGCGGGCGGCGAGCGCCGCGAGGATCGTCTCGGCGTGGATGCCCAGCTTGGAGCCGAATCCCCCGCCGACGAAGGGGGTGACGATGTGAATCCGCTCCGGGTCGATCCGCAGCGTGGCGGCGACCGAGGCCCGCGCCGCATCGACGATCTGGCAGCTGACGTAGACGACCAGGTCCTCGCCACGCGGTGCCACCAGGCAGGCATGCGGTTCCATCGGCATCGAGAGCTCGTACGGCGTCGTGTAGCGCTGATCGACCCGCACGGAAGCGGTGCGGAATCCGGCGTCGAAATCGCCCACCGCGGTGTCGGTGGCCAGTCCGGCATTGGTCTCTTTCGGGGCGTACGCCTCGCCTTCGTGCGCGGCGAAGTCGAACCGTCCGCGCCCGGCGGCGTACTCCACGTCCACGAGTTCGGCCGCCGCTCGGGCCTGCTCGAAGGTCGCGGCGACGACGAGTGCCACCGGCTCGCCGTAATGGTGAACGTCCGGGCTGGTCAGCGCCGGCTGGGCGCGCCAGTACTCGATCGGGACGGACTCCACACGCGGGCCCTGCACCGGGGCATTGTGATGGGTCATCACCATGCGTACGCCGGGAGCACTTTCGGCACTCTCGGTGTCGATCCGGGTGATGCGGCCCTTGCCGATGGTCGCGCCGACGACGACCCCGTAGAGCGGTTGGCCGGCTTCCCAGTTCTCGTAGGCGTAGGTGGCTCGGCCGGTGACCTTCAACGGGCCGTCCACGCGGTTCAATGCTTGCCCGATCATCTCGGCTCCTCAGCTCGACCGGGCCGCTTGCGCCAGCGTGCGGCACAGCGTGCGCTTGGCCAGCTCGATCTTGAAGTCGTTGTCCCCCTGCCCCACGGCGTCGCGCAGCGCGGCCTCGGCGGCGGTGCGATACGTGGCCATCGTGGCGGGACGGCCGGTCAACGCGGCCTCCGCTTCGACGGACCGCCACGGCTTGTGCGCCACACCGCCGAACGCCACCCGCGCCGCACTGATCGTGCCCTGGTCGGCCGAGACGACAGCCGCCACGGAGACCAGCGCGAACTCGTAGGACGCCCGGTCGCGCACCTTGCGGTAGAGCTGCCGGCCCGGCGGCGGCGGGGGCAGGATCACGCCCGTGATCATCTCGCCGGGCCGCAGCACGGTCTCGATGTGCGGCGTGTCGCCGGGCAGCCGGTAGAAGTCCGTGATGACGACGCGGCGTACCGACCCATCGGCGTCGAGCAGCTCGATCTCCGCGTCCAGCACGGTCATCGCGACGGCCATGTCCGAGGGGTGGGTGGCGATGCAGGAGTCGCTGGCGCCGAGAATCGCGTGGATCCGGTTGAACCCGCCGATCGCCGCGCATCCGGATCCGGGCTGCCGCTTGTTGCAGCCCGCGGCCGTGTCGTAGAAGTAGGGGCAGCGCGTGCGCTGCACCAGATTTCCCCCGGTGGACGCCTTGTTGCGCAACTGGCCGGAGGCGCCGGCCAGCAGCGCCTCCGACAGCACCGGATAGCGCGTACGCACGCAGGCGTCGGCAGCCACATCGGAGTTCGCCGCCTGGGCGCCGATGCGCAGTCCGCCGTCCGTGAGTTCGTCGATGTCCCGCAACGGAAGCCGGCTGATGTCGACCAGATGGCTGGGCTGCTCGATGTCGAGCTTCATCAGGTCGAGCAGATTGGTGCCACCGCTGATGAACTTCGCGCCGCTTGTGGACACCGCGGCGACGGCGGCCTGTGCGTCCGTCGCCCGCTCGTAGGTGAAGGACCTCATTCCGGGCCTCCGTCCGCGATGCCGCGAAGGGCGGCGACGATGTTCGGATAGGCCGCGCACCGGCAGATGTTGCCGCTCATCCGCTCGCGGATCTCCTCATCGGTCAGCACGACCCGCGGCGAGGCCACGTCAGCGGTGGCGTGGCTGGGCCAGCCCGCCGCCACCTCGGCGAGCATGCCGACCGCCGAACAGATCTGGCCGGGAGTGCAGTAGCCGCACTGGAAGCCGTCCTGCTCGACAAAGGCGAGTTGAACGGGGTGCAGGTCATCGGGTGCGCCCAGGCCTTCGATCGTCACGATCTCGTCGTCCTCGTGCATCACGGCGAGCGTCAGACAGGAGTTGACGCGCCGGCCGTTGATCAGCACCGTGCAGGCGCCGCACTGCCCGTGATCACACCCCTTCTTGGTCCCGCTCAGGCGCAGATGCTCGCGCAGCGCGTCGAGCAGCGAGGTCCGCGGATCCACCTCGAGCCGCCGCACCTGATCGTTGACGCTCAGCGTGATCGCCAACGGCCGGGCCGTCCCGCCCTGACTCCGCCCCGCGGTACCCGTATCTGAATCGCTCATCACAGCCCGCTTTCCTCGCTAGGTGCGGGTGCCACTCCGGACATGCGTCGCCAGGGACGGTCCTACGCCCCCGCGCCCCGTCGCCACTGCCGGGCACGCTTCGCCCTCCCCCAGCGTCTCGCACATACCTGGACGTCGCAGCGCGAGTGCTTCTTCGGTGCCCGGGGCGAAGTCGTGGAGCACGCCGTTGACCGGGGCTACCGGCCGATGCCCTTGGCGGCGGGCCCTGTGACCTGCCGCGACGGGCGGTCGCACCGCTCTGACCGGTGGGAACGGCCTGTCGGGCCGCTCACGGAGACCTGTCGGGCGGGTCCGGGCCGGCGCTCGCCTGCCATGGGCCGGGGCCACGAGCAGAGGCCGCTCCCCCGTCCCTCGGAGCGCAGCGCGCGCCGGCACCCGCACGTCGTCCGACCGGCGCCCGGGAGTACGGGTTGTGCGCGGTGTGGGGCGGTGGCGCTGAAGGGGGCCGCAGGGGCGCACATGGCAGCCGGGCGCAAGTGGGGGACGTCCGGAGCCCCCGGGTGCACCTTTACTACTCGGCGCAACGCCCTGGCGGCTACTTGACTTTGGTCATCGCGGTTCAGTCCCGCTTGTTGGGTAATGACTGTTCCATCCCGTTCTCTCTGGATATGCCAACGTGAAGCGTTGGCGGCATGTGCTTGGAGGCGAACCATGGCCGCCCGACCACTCGTCGCGCGTCAGACCAACCAGCGACTGCGGTCTCTCATTCAGGAAGCCTCGCTGTCCAACTCCGCTCTGGCCCGCCAGGTGAACGTCCTGGGAGAGACACAGGGCCTGGATCTGCGGTACGACAAGACTTCCGTGAGCCGGTGGCTGAGCGGTCAGCGGCCCCGCGGCCGGGTTCCCGCCATCATCGCCGAGGCGCTGAGCGGCAAGCTGGGCCGCACGGTCTCGACGGAGGAGATCGGTATGGCCAACGGCAACAGCGTGACCTGCGGGGTCGGGCTCCACTTCGCGGCAACCGTGGAGGGGGCACTGGAGCAGGTCCGTGAACTATGGCACATGGACGCCGAATCCCGGGGGCTTTTATCCCGTTCTGCCATGACCGCCTCGGCGTTGGTGGAGCCCAGCAGGGACTGGCTGATCAGCTCCCCGGACCCGCAGGTGGCGCGCAGCTGGCGGCTGGGGCCGCGGGTGGGGATGACCGATGTGGAGCTGATCCGGGCGACCACCCAGGCGCTGGCCGAGCTCGACCACAGGGTGGGCAGCGGGTACGTCCGGCCGGTGGTGGTCTCCTGCCTCAGCAGTGTGCTGTCCGGCTTGATGGACGGGAGCTACGGCGAGACCACGGGGCGGCAACTGTATGCCGCGGCGGCCCGGTTGACGGAGTTCGCCGGGTACACGGCCCTGGACACCGGGCAGCCGGGCCTGGCGCAGCGGTATTACATCCAGGCGCTGCGGCTCGCGCAGGCCGCTGACGACCGTTGTTTCGGCGGTTATGTGCTGGCGGCCGGTCTGAGCCATCTCGCCGTGGGGGCCGGCTGTGCCAGGGAAGCGGTGCAGCTCGCACGGGCCGCCCAGGAGGGCACCCGGGGGCGGGCCCCGCTGGCCGCTCAGGCCATGTTCTACGCGACCGAGGCCCGCGGCTACGCCATGCTCGGGGACGCGCGGATGTGCAAAATACTGGCGGACAAGGCCACGGAAGCCATGACGCATGTCGTTCCTGGGGACAGTCCCGAGTGGATCACGCATTTCGACCGGGCCTATCTGGCGGACGAGTTGGCCCACTGTTACCGGGATCTGAAGCAGCCGCGTCCGGCCGCCCGCCGGGCCGAGGAAGCGCTCGCCCGGCATCCGCGGACCCGGGTGCGCCGCCGCGCCATCGATCTGCTGCTGCTCGCCACCGCGTTGGTGCAGGCCGGTGACGTCGAGGAGGCATGCCGGGCGGCCGTGCAGGCGGTGGCGTTGCTCAGCCGGCTGAAGTCGGCGCTCGGGGAGCGGTACCTGCAGAACTTCAGGGATGAGCTGAGGCCGTACGGTGACGCGCAGCCGGTGCGCGAATTCGACGCGCTGGTCCAGGAGAGCGGTGTGCGGGTGCCCCGGTGACGCGCGTGCTGCGAAGGGCGGACGGCGGGCGTACTGCCCGTCGTACGGGTGCCGACGGCCGGGCGGCTCGTTCCGTCCCGCGGGGAGGTGGTGCGGAGCCGGTGCCTGCCTGACCGTCGGCGGTAGGGAGCAGCCCCGGAGGGCTGCGGTGCAGCGGCGGATGCGTACCGGTCGCCGGGGGCGATCCGTCCGGCCGCTTGGGGTGAGGTGTGGTGCGGTGCACGCAGGCTTCCGGTCCTTCCGGACGGTGCGTGCGGGTGGTGTCCGGCCGTCGGGGCCGGTTCGGGGGTGTCTAGGGCGCCATGCCGTGCCGTACGCCGGCCGTCAGCGGTATCGCCGCCCACACGGTGCAGCTGTTGTCGGGTTCGGTCCTGCGGCCCCATCGCGACGAGGACTTGGCGACCAGTTCCAGGCCGCGGCCGTGCTCCTGGGCCTGGCCGGGGCGGCGCATCAGCGGCACCGACGGTGTCCCCCCGCGGTCGTGCACCTCGATGTGCAGCAGGTTCTCCGACCTCCATATCCGGCAGGTGATGCGTCTGCTGGCGGAATACTGAATGGCATTGGTGAAGAGTTCCGACAGGACGAGCAACGCCGGATAGCGTGTGTCCTCGTCATGGATTCCTTGTCCGTCGAGCCAGGCGCGGGCCAGGTTCCGGCAGACCGGCACCGCCCGCTTCACCGCCGGCAGACGAAATACCACGCACTGCGCGGAGCGCCAGCAGTCGGCGGGAATCAAGGCGCTCCTTTTCTGGGGCCAGCTCGCGATATGCCGGGCGGTCACCATGACTTCGGCCGAATGCGTTGTGGTGGGTAACATGACTACCCCTTTCGTACGTGCCTCATGGACCTCGATGCCGCTTTCGCCTCATGAAGCACGGCCAGCGCCATCGCTCGATCTGTCCTGGCGACGGGCTTCGCAGTGCGCCGCGCCGCCTCCGGTGCGTACCGGGCCGCTTTGTGACCTCGCTTTCCCGATAATTCAAGCAGTTCGAGCTTCTGCTCGGGAAGGCGCACGGTGCAGCGTCGGGAGCGGGCGGGGGATATTGCGACGCGAAATATTATCACCATAAGAAAACGGTTGTGCATTACCGGCAGTAATTGACGGAAATGGGTGAGGAGGTGCCAGAGTTAAGGCGGCAAGAACTTACCAGAAATGACGGCGGTTCGGAATTGCGGCATCCGTTTGCGCGATATTGCGGGATGGCTGAGGAAGAGAAGGAGCGGTGAGGGGCGTGCTTTCCCGGGTGTTCTTGTGCGGCCCGGTGCACAGGAGGCCGAGGGGGAAACGGACAGGCTGACGCCCGGCGGGCCGTTGAACAGCCCGCCGGGCGTATGCGATCCCCGGTGACCCGCGCCCTAGTTCGCGGTCAGCTCCAGGCCCAGCTGCTCGGCGACACCGGCGGCGAGAGCGGCGAGGGTCGGATGTTCCCAGACGAAGTTTCTCGGCAGGGAGAGGGCGAAGGAGCGGTCGATGCGCACCCGCAGCTCCATGGCCAGGAGGGAGTCGAATCCCAGCGACTTCAGCGGCGTCTGCGGGTCGAGCGAGCTCTCCCCCAGCCGCAGCACGTCACGCACGTGCCCCGCCAGATGCTCTTCCAGCGCGGCCCGTCTGGCCATGCCGGGAGGCAGTGCGGTGAGCCGGGCACGCATGTCCTCGGCCTCCTCGGGCGGCGGGGTCCGGTCCGGCGGTGCCTGCCCGGACACCTGGCTGAAGAACGGGAGATGACGGCCGGCCGGCGGAATCCAGGTGTCCGGCGGGCCGGGAAGCACCCCGGTCTGCACCCGCCGGCGGGCCAGCAGCGTCCGCAGCGCCGCCAGGCCGTGGTCCGTGGGAATGGTGCGGTATCCGCGGCGGCTGAAGTCGGTGGCGACACCGATCTCGCCCCACGGCCCCCAGTTGACCGCCACGGTGGGCAGCCCCTGTTCGGAGCGCCAGGCCGCGAATCCGTCGAGCCAGGAGTTCGCCGCCGCATAGGCGCCCTGACCGGGGTTGCCCAGCAGCGAGGCCATCGAGGAGAACGCCGCGAACCAGTCCAACGGGTGCCCCTCCGTGGCGTGGTGGAGATGCCAGGCCCCGACGACCTTCGGCATCCAGACCCGTTCCAGCTGCTCGTCGGCCACGTTGGTGATCACGGCGTCGTCCAGCACCATGGCGCAGTGCACCACCCCGCGCAGCCGGAATCCGTCGGTCACCGCGGTGGACACCAGCCGCTGCGCGACATCCGGATCGGCGATGTCCCCCAGGACCACCGACACCTTCGCGGTCCGCCCGATCACCGTGGCGAGCGTCTGCGCGACCTCGGGGGGCGGGGCGCTGCGGCCGTTGAGCACAAGGTGGCCGGCGCCGTGTGCCGCGAGCCATTTCGCGGTGGCCAGGCCCAGGCCGCGCAGACCGCCGGTGACGATATAGGCACCGCCCTCCTCCACGGGCATGTCCATCTCGGGCAGCACCGCGGGGGCGTCACCCTCGCCGGGCACGGTCAGCACCAGCTTGCCGATGTGGTCGGCGGCCGCCATGGTGCGGAAGGCCGTGGTGGCCTCCGCGAGCGGATACTCCGTGCAGTGCAGGGGTTTGAGCCGCCCCTCCTCGAACGCGCCGAGCACCTCCCTCCACACCGAGGCGAAGGTATCGGGGCGGTTGCGGTGCAGCTCGATCAGGTCGACGGTGCTCAGGGTGATGTTGTGCCGCAGCGGCAGCATTCCCAGCGGAGCGTCCGCCATGATGTCGCGCACCCCCAGCTCCACGAACCGGCCGAAGGGGCGCAGTGTCTCCAGGCCCGTGCGGATGGCCGCGCCGGACAGCGAGTTGAGGACGACATCGACGCCTTCTCCGTTCGTCGCCTCGCGGGTGCGTTCGCCGAATTCCAGCGTGCGGGAGTCCATGACGTGGCTGATGCCCATGCCCCGCAGAAAGCGGCGCTTGTCCTCGCTGCCGGCCGTGGCCAGCACCTCGGCGCCCAGCAGCCGGGCCACCGCGATCGCCGCCAGACCGGTGCCGCCGGTGGCCGAGTGGATCAGCACCCGCTCACCGGCGGCGAGCCGGGCGACCGAGCGCAGCGCGTACCAGGCGGTCAGGAAGGCGATCGGCAGCCCGGCCGCGGCGACCGGCTCGATGCCGAACGGGATGGGAGCGACCGCCTCGGCGGGCAGCGTCAGGAAGGACCCGAACGCTCCGCCGCGCAGATCGACGGCGAGCACCTCGTCCCCGACCTGTGGGCGCTCCACCCCGGCGCCGACCGCGCTCACCACACCGGAGCATTCGAAGCCGATCCGGTAGCGGACGTCCAGGTCGCCGGGGAGCAGGCCCATCGCCGTGAGCACATCGCGGAAGTTCAGGCCGGCGGCGGTGACCCGCACCTCGACCTCGCCGGGCGCCGGTGCGCGCCGGCCGGTGGCGGCGTACTCCAGGCTCGACAGATCGCCCAGCCGGCTCGCGCGCAGCCGGAAGCCGTCCGCGCCGTAGCGCACGGTGCAGGGGGTGGCGGCCCGGTCCTGCCCGCCGTTCGGCGCGGCATGTTCCAGGCGGGCGACGTGCCGGCTGCCCGCGCGCAGGGCGACCTCGTCGTCCTCCGCGTCCGCCAGCAGTTCCAGGGCCACTTCCTCGGGATCGGCGTCGTGCGGGTCGGCGTCCACCAGCACCGGCCGGATCTCGGGGTGTTCCAGCGCGCCGACCCGCAGCAGTCCGCGCACCGCGCTCTGCCCGAGGTCGACCTCGTCGCCCGGCAGCACGCTGCGGGCGCCCCGTGTGACGACGTACAGACGCGGCGACGAGGAGCCGGCGGTGATCGCCTGCACCGCGCCGAGCAGCCGGCGGGTGCGCCACAAGGACTGCACGGCGGGCTCGCCGCCCTGGGCGCGTCCGCACACCAGCACCACCCCGCGCGGCGTTTCGAGGGTGGCGGCCAGGCGGCCGGTGAGGGCATCGCGGAACACCCCGAGCGAGGTGTCGTCGAGCGGACGGTCCCAGACCACCGTGCGGGCGCAGCGGGAGCGCAGCGCAGCGGCCAGCGCCTGGGCCGAGCCGTCCGCTTCGCCCACGATGACCCAGCTCCCCGGTGCATGGCCACCGTCCGGAGTCGCACGGGGTGCGGACTTCCAGCCGATTTCGAGGAGCCAGTCGTCGATCTCCGGAGTGTCGCGTACGGCCCGCCGTGCGAAGCGCAGACCGTTGACGACGAGGACCACGGCGCCGCTGTCGTCCAGGAGACGCACATTGGCCACGATGGCCTGCGCGGTGATCTCGCTGACGTGGGCGTGGCAGTACACGGCACTCGCGGGATCGCCGAGGATGCGTACCGCCTGCATGCTCACCGGCAGCACCAGTGACTGGTCGTCCTCGTTGATCAGGGGCGCCACGGCGAGCTGGGCGCAGACGTCGAGGAGGACGGGATGGACCGGCAGACCGGGGGGCGGGGTGCAGGCCTGGGGCGGGACCCCGACCTTGGCCCAGAAGCTGTCGTTGTGGCGGCCGGTGTGCAGTTCGAGCACACCGGTGAACGCCGGGCCGTGCTCCAGACCGCGCCGGCGCAGGCTGTCGTAGAGGGCGGCCGGCTCCAGGGACAGCGGGTGGCGCAGGCTCATGGCGTCGACGGATCTGGGCCGCAGCTCGGGCCGTACGCTCAGCCGGTGCAGCACCGCGTCCGCCTGCACCTCCCAGTCGCCCGTCTCGTTCCGGGCGAGGACCTCGCACTGCGCCCGGTCCGGTGCGGTCATCGTCACGACGGTGGAGACCTCGGTCTCCGCCTCCAGCCGCAGCAGCTGGGTGAAGTGGACGTCGGTGACCTCCACTTCGTGCGGTGCCGCGCCGAAGACCTCGCAGGCGGCCGAGAGCGCCAGTGCGCAGTGCGCCGCCCCCGGGAAGACCGCGTTGCCGTGCACCCGGTGGTCCCCGAGCCAGGGCAGCGCCTCGGTGCCGGTGTCGGCGCGCCAGCAGTGCCGCACGGGTTCGCCGGGGAATTCGGTGTGGTGGCCGGGCAGCTGTGCCCGGGGGGCGGCGTCGGCGGCTTCCGTGGAAGGGGCGGCGTCGGCCCAGTGGTGGCGGCGGTCGAAGGTGACGGTGGGGGCGTCCACGAGGCTGCCCTCGCCGTAGAGCTGCCGCCAGTTCACGGGCACGGCGGCGCAGTGCAGTGCGGCGAGCTGGGTGCGGAAGGTGGCCTGCTCGTCCTCCTCACGGCGCAGCGTGGGCAGGACGACGGGGTCCGTGACGAGACCGGCCAGGCTCCGTTCGACGGAGTGGGTGACCACGGGGTGCGGTGAGATCTCGGTGTAGACCATGTGCCGGTCGGCCGCCGCGGCCGCCACCGCCTCGGCGAAACGCACCGGGCGGCGCAGGTTGTCGCACCAGTAGTCGGCGTCGAAGGCCGGCGTCTCGCCTGCTTCGACGACCGTCGAGTAGAACGGCACCTTGGGCGAGCGGGGATCGAGACCGGCCAGGGCCGACCGCAGGGCCGGCAGCACCGGGTCCACCAGCGGACAGTGCGAGGCGACGTCCACGGCGATCGGGAACACCGGGATCTTCCGGGCCTCCCAGGCGGCGGCCAGCCGGCTCACCTCCGTGGTCCTTCCGGCCACGACGGTGGAGTCGGGTGCGGAGAGGACGGCGACCGACACGGTGTCGGCCGCGCTCTCCGCGAGTTCTTCCCGCACGGTGGCGGCGTCCAGGCCGACGCTCAGCATGCTGCCGGAGCCCGCGATATCGCTCAGCAGCCCGGAGCGCCGGCAGATCACCCGGACCCCGTCGGCCAGGGTCAGCGCCCCGGCCACCACAGCCGCCGCGACCTCGCCCATGGAGTGCCCGATGACCGCGGCGGGTTCGACGCCGTACGAGCGCCAAGTGGCGGCGAGGGCGATCTGGAGCGCGAACAGGACCGGCTGCACGGTGCCGCACCCGTGGACCGGCTGACCGCGCCGCACCACGTCGAGCACGCAGACCTCGCTCTGTGCCTTGATGAGCTCGTCGACCTCGGTCAGCGCGTCGAGGAACGCCGGTTCGGTCTTGAGCAGTTGGCGCCCCATGCCGGGCCACTGGGAGCCCTGGCCGGAGAACACCCACACCGGCTGCCGCTCCACGGCGGCGCCCACGGCGCCGGTCACGACCGCCGGGTTCCGCTGCCCGGCCGCGAAGGACCGCAGGGAAGTGACGAGTTCCCGGCGTGCGGAGGCCACCACGCCCAGCCGTCCGCGGCCCGCGCAGCGCCGGAGAGCGAGGGTGTGCGCGAGGTCGCGCAGCGGCACGTTCGCGCCGTCGCCCTCCATCCAGTCCGCGAGCCGGGTGGCCGCGGCCGGCAGGACCTCCGATGAGCCGGCCGACACGAGGAAGACCTCGGACGGCCCCTGGGCCGGCCGCCCGGAGCCCTGGTGCCGGGCGGCCGGCCGTTCCGGAGCCTGCTCCAGCAGGACGTGGGCGTTGGTTCCCGAGAAGCCGAAGGAGGACACGGCGGCCAGCCGGGTGACCGTCCTCAGGGGCCAGGCGGACAGCTCGGTGGGGACGAAGAAGCGGGTGCCCGCCGCGGAGATGGCGGGGTTCCAGCGCCGGAAGTGCAGATTGGCCGGGATGGTGCCGCGTTGCAGGCACAGCACGCTTTTGATCAGTCCGGTGATTCCGGCGGCCGGTTCCAGATGCCCCACGTTGGTCTTCACCGAGGTCAGGGCGCAACGGCCCGGCCCGTTGCCGTAGACGCCGGCGAGGCTGGCGAACTCGATCGGGTCCCCCACCGGGGTGCCCGTGCCGTGGGCCTCCACCATGCCCACGTCCCGCGGGTCGACGCCGGCCTGCCGGAGGGCCTCCTGGTAGAGGGCCGTCTGGGCGGTCACCGACGGGGCGGCCAGCCCTTCGGACGAGCCGTCCTGGTTGACGGCCGAGCCGCGCAGCACCGCCAGGACCCGGTCACCGTCCCTTACGGCGTCAGAGAGACGTTTCAGCACCACGACGCCACAGCCTTCGCCCCGGACGAACCCGTCGGCGTCGGCGTCGAAGGTCCGGCAGCGCCCGCCGGCCGACAGCATGCCCATCCTGGCGAAGGACCGGGTGATGCGCGGCTGGAAGCTCAGCGTGACGCCGCCGGCGAGCGCGAGGTCGCACTCACCGGCCATCAGCGCCCGGCGTGCCATGTGCACGGCCACCAGCGAGGAGGAACAGGCGGTGTCCAGCGCCACACACGGTCCCTGCAGACCGAGCAGATAGGAGATCCGGCCGGCGGCCACGCAGTGGCCGTTGGTCAGGATCGACCCCTCCAGTTCCTGTGGCTGCCCGGCCAGCCGGTCCATGTAGTCGCTGTAGCTGATCCCGGCGAAGACGGCCGTGGGGGTGCCGTTCATCCGGTCCGGTGGCAGGCCGGCGTGTTCCAGGGCCTCCCAGGTGACTTCCAGCAGCAGGCGGTGCTGGGGGTCCAGGACGTCGGCCTCCCGTCCGGCGACACCGAAGAACGCGGCGTCGAAGCCCGTCACCTCGCGCAGGAAGCCGCCCTGACGGGGTGTCGGTGCTCTGCTCCCCGGCCCCGGGGAGTCCTCGGGGACAAGGCGCCGGCGCTCCGGGGGCAGTTCGCCCACCGCGTCCCGCTCCTCGACCAGCAGCCGCCACAGGGCGGCGGGCGAGTCGGTGTCGCCGGGGAGCCGGCATCCCATGCCGATCACCGCGATCTGGTCCGTCTCGTGGGTGGGTCGCATCTCGGCTGTCGAGCCGTGCATGTCGTTGCTCATCGGGTCTCCGTACGTGGGAGGTGATCTGCCCGTGGTCACACGGCTTCCGGACTGCCGAGGAGAATGGCGTTCTTCACACCGCCGACCTGGTAGTTGAAGCTCAGCGCGTAGTCGAAGTCGAGCGGCCGCGGCCGCACGCCGGGGACCGGGTCGAAGGGCAGCCCGTCGGCCGGCTGCTCGCAGTTGGCGGTGGGGCAGACCTGCCCTCGCTCCATCATCATCAGCGTCATGGCGACGCCCAGGCAGCCGGCCGGTGCGCCGTTGTGGCCGAAGCAGCCCTCCTGAGACGTCATCAGGACGTCGTTGTCCGGGCCGTACAGCTCCTTGATGGCGTTCGCCTCGAAGGCGGTGACGATGACATTGCCGTCGCTGCCGCCGTGGACGTACGGCACATCGCCGATCCGCCACCGCTCACCGAGGCAGCGGCGGACGGCGGTGACGAGTTCCGCGCCGGTCTCGTCACACGCGAGGGGGTTGGCCAGCCCGTCCCTGGTCATGGCGGTGGCCAGCACCTGGCCGTAGATGTGCGCACCGCGCCGGGCGGCGTGCTCCCGGCTTTCCAGGATCACGGTCGCCGCGCCCTCGCCGTGGTTGATGCAGTCCGCCCGGCGGTCGTAGGGCCGCATGAGGGAGCTGAAGGACGGCAGCAGTTCCGGCATGTCGGTCGTGCGGAGCGCGTCGTAGGTCTGCTGGGCCCCGCTCAGCAGCCGCTGGATGTTCTGGATGAGGTGGACGTTGAAGACGTCGACGCCGGTCACGACCGCGACATCGACCTCGCCGCGGGCGATCAACCGCCGGGCGTTGCCGATCTGTACGGCGGACGAGGCGCAGCCGCACGAGACGGTGTAGCAGGGGCCGTTGGACTGCGTCAGCGCCGCTTGTACCAATGCGACATCGGAGGGTGTCACGGCTTGCTGGGCCGCGACGAACAACTCCATGGCCTCCGGTGCGGAGGTCTTTCCGGGATCGGCACTCAGCACCGAAAGATAGCTTTCGACATTGGAGTCCACACCCCCGCGCCCGACCAGAATGGCGGCTTCACTCAGTGCACCGCCACAGAAAGTCAGCCCGGCATCGGTGGTGGCTTCCGCCATCGATACCAGACCGAAACGGTGCGCCGAGGTGTAATGCTGGGAGAAGAACGGCGGAACGTCCGGGAGACGCTCGTCGAACATCTCCTGGGTGAGCTGGACCGAGCCGTAGTAGACCTCGTCACGCTTGAGGCAGGATTGGCCGTTGGAGACGACGTCCCACATGTCGTCGGCGGTGAAGACCGGCTCCGTACGACCGGGCAGACAGAATCCGACACCGGTCACCACAACATTCCGGTCGTCGCTTCGGCTTTCGTCTTTACCAGATTCTCGGTTCACGACAGGACTCCGTCCCTCACGCGGTTCAACATGATCGTTCTCCTCTGCACATCTCTTTCTTCTTCGGGACGCACAGCACCTACTCGGCGATTCTTGTGCGGTAACACCAGCGGTACACGGGGACCGGCTCTCCGCCCAAGTCCGCGTATTCGCCGTAGAATTCGAAACGCTCGTACCCGTTGCCCCGCAGGATCCTTATGGGATCGCCCGCATTGTCGCGCGCATGCTGCGGCAGGGCGTTTCCCTCCGGCCCGTCGACGAGGATCACCATTCTTCTTTGCGCCATGCTGACCTCCGGTGTTCTGTCGCAGTGGGTTTTCTGGGGGAAGGCTTCAGATGTGCGGTCGGGGGAACCCGGCTGCGGATCACTGCGGGGCGGCTGCCGGGCCGGGCCCGGACGGCTGCGGGGAGTGCGCCGGGCTGCCCCGGGACGCGGTGGAACGGTGGCCGGCCGGCCTCAGGCGGCCGGCTCTGTCCCGTGGCGGAAGACGGGCAGGGGGGCGCCGGCAGGGCGCGGGGCCGGGCGCGGGGTACCGCCCGGGACCACTGCGCCCGTGGGGAGCGCCGGACGGGAGCCGCGGCGGAGGTCCCCTACGGGACCGGCGGGGTGGCCGACGGGGTGGCCGGCGACGCCGCCGGCGGTCGTCGGCACGCTTCCGTTGCCGGAGGTGAGGCCTCCGCCACGGAGGGAGTAATGCGCCTTCAGCGCAGCGCAGTTGACCGGTGCCGCCGGGCCATGAGGGGCGGTGGCGGTGGGCAGCTGCGACGGGGGAACCGGCGTGGCGTCGTGCGGGAGCCCTGCGGAGCCGGCGCTCTTGTCGTACGGAGCGCGGGGCGGACAGCTGCGGGACGGCGCCGGCGCCGCTGCGCCGTTGCCGGCCGCGAGTGTCGCGTCGCCGGCGGTGACGAGAGTGATTTCCGAGCCGGGCGGCGGGGTCGTGAGGGTCGCGTCACCGCCGGACCGGGCAACTGCCGGTGCTGTCACGGTGAGGCCCGGGGTCAAGGCGCGTGGACCGTTGACCCAGCGAATAATGGAAATGGTTCGCATGAAGCCCCCTGACCGAATGTGGGGGCCGATCAGCCGGTACCGACGTATCGGTACCGGCTGACGGATCCAAAACCCTCTACCGGGGACGCCCATACGGCATCTCGGTCTGACCGCAACCAGGCGCTGGGCCGGGCCAACGGGTAGGCCAGGTGCCGCTCCCCGGAGAGGATGGGCGGCCCACCGGTTGGATGCGACTAGTTATCCATGCGGTTCGGCGGGCTACAACAGTCAACCGATAAGGCCACCCGTTCGGAGCAGCGCGAAAAGAAGCAACTCGTACCAACTTGCGCAATGGCCGGAGGAGATGCCTTTATTCCACTCATGACTGATGAAGCGTTTGATTGCTCACTGCTCCTGCTCGGTGGCGCTGTAGAACCGTGCGCAGCAGCAAGCTCGCCGCTTGTCATTCTTGTGCGTGGGACGCAGCGACAACCGGCCTGCTGCCAATAGGAGGCGCCGGACCGGCGACGACCGGACGCCGGAAGTCACTGCGGCACCGGCAACGCCCTCGCCGCTCGCACAACTTCCTTCCAGCATAACCAAGTTGAAGATGGTATTCAAAATCCTTCCGTACCGGTGACGCAGTCGCGGCAGGATGCCGGTACGGGCCGTGCATGCCGGAGAGTCGGCTCTTTTGCCGACCATGGACGGCTGTTGTTCCCCTCCTCGGCGGACAGCACGTCAAAGCGCTCTCCGCCGGGGCCCGCAGTTCACCGCACCGTCCGCAGGCATGAAGTCATCGCCATTCCTCGACGCCGGTATCGCGCTCACGACGAATCACGCCATCAGTACCGGGCGACCGAATAACTCCTCAGCAGACAAGGGTGATTCGACAATGAACCATAACGCCGGGGGCCGGTTTCCGGAGGAGGCCGACACCCACACGATGTCACTCGCCGACTACGGGGAACGGAGGTGGCCGGCAGCGATGCACGGCCTGGAAACCCTGACCATGTCCCCCTACCAGGCCGGGTGGCGGTTGCGTGTCGTTCCCAGCATCGGGCAGGTCCTCATCCGGAAGGTCACCCGCCGCGTCGTCAACCGTGCGCTGCACTGCTGGATCGCCGACGAGTGCGGCCTGTCGACGGTGAAGAACAGCCTCGCCGTCCTCGTCCGGGTCCTGGAACAGGCCGTGCGGGACGGGGTACTGGACGCCAATCCGGCCCGGGTGTCCGGCTGGCAGCAGGAGTACCAGCGGGCCCAGACCGAACGCACCGCTCCGAGGGCGCTGGCCCTGCCGGACGTACCCGCGCTGGAGCGGCTGGCGACCACCCTGGTCCAGCGGTCCTCGGACGGCTATGAGGGGTGGGGCGACATCGTCCGGTTCGCCGCCTGGACCGGTACCCGCTTCAGCGAGGTGTCCGCCCTGCAGGCCCAGGACATCGATATGAGCACCTGGACCTGGCAGGTCCAGCGCTTCACCGTGCACGAGCCCGAGGGCCTGGACGACCGCGCCTGCCGCGGCAGACACCAGCGGGTGGTGCCGCTGCGGCCCGCCGTGCGGGAACTGGCGGCCGGCCGGCTGGAGGCGGCACGTCACACACCCGTGGCGCGGCTGTTCACCGGTCCGCACCGGAGCCGGTTCACCGCCGCGGTACTGCGGGACACGACCCGCTGGGACGACGTGGTGGCCGAACTCGGTCACGAGTACCTCCGACGCCAGGATCTGCGGCACACCGGGCTGACATGGATGGCGGATGCCGGGCTTCCGTTGCCCTTGCTGTGCGGCGCCGCCGGGCGCCCTCCGCAGGACGCCCGGCGGTACCTGCCCCCCGACGGGCCGCTGCGGTCCGCGGAGAGCCATGGGGAGCCACCGGCGAGTCCGGCCCCCGCCCGTACGACGGGCGGGGGCCGCACCGTTTTCCGGCGCCCCCCTACGGGGTGACAGCTCCGAGCTGCCCGGACGGGTCCGGGCGGGCCGAGTGCGGCCGGCGGACCTCGGCCGGGAGCCGGGCCGTCATCGGGTGCACCGGGCCGTCACAGGTAGGTGAACGACCCGGCGTTGGCGGTGCCACCCGCCGTCTGGACGGTCACCTGCACGGTCGACCCGACCGTGCCCGGCGGGACGACCCCGGTCAGGGACGTGCCGCCCCCGTTGACCACCACGCCGGTGGCCGCCGCGGCCCCGAAGAGCACGGTCGCCCCGAACAGGTTGGTCCCGACGATGCTGAACGTGGCACCCGCTGCCGCCGAGGACGGCGACACCGTTCCGGTGACCGTCGGAGGCGCCGGGTAGTAGGTGTAGCCGCCCGGGACGGCCGTGCTGCCGCCCGCGGTCGTCACCACGACCGGGACGTTGCCTCCTGCGGGCGGTCCCGCGGGGGTGACACCGAACAGGACGCTGCCGGTGGGGTCCGTGCCCACGACGGTGGCGGCATTGCCCCCGATGGTGACGGTGGCACCCTGCAGGCCGGTACCGGCGATGACGAACGTGGTGCCGCCCGCGGTCGGCCCCGAGTTGGGGGTGATGGCCGCGGCCGTCGGCGGGACTGACGCCACGTACACGTATGTCGCCGGGTTGCTGGTACCGCTACCGGTGGTGACGGTGACCTGTACGGCGCCCGCGGCGTGCGCCGGGGCCAGGACCGTGACGGTCAGCCCCAGCGGGTCCTGCCCGACGACGGTCGCCGACGACGTTCCGAAAAGGACATTGGTGGCGCCGGCGAGGCCGAGCCCGACGAGCTGCACGGTGTTGCCGCCCGTGATCGGCCCCGAGTTCGGCAGTACGCCGAGCAGCACGGGCCCGAACGGCAACGGGGAGGCCGGCAGCGCCGGCTGAACGGTGGGTGTGGACATGGAGGTCCTCCTGCTGTCTGAGCTCGTTGCTCGGCCCGCTCGTGGCAGAGATGGCTCACAAGCCGGGATCCGAGCACTGGCAGCAGCCGGCCGTGGAGGAGGACGACACAGACGGCGCACAGTGGCCGGTCACACCCGTGCGGTGCACAAGGGCCGTCGTGCTGCTGACCGTCCTTCGGACCCCGCACAGCGAAGAGGGCTGGAGGGTGGGCCGACTGCGGAAGCCCGAGGGGGATGGACGGCCCACCGACCAGGCAGCACCAGTAACCCAGAAGAGGTGACACCGGGCAATCGCCTTGACGCCGAAAACACCCATTCGGCTCAGCTCGAAAAGCGGCCGGTTCACCACCTCGCCAAGCCGGCGGCCGCGACCAGTGCGGGGTAGTCGTCCGGCGTGATGGCGGCGGAGATGTCGTGGCCCTGTTGCAGCATGGCGGCGACGGCGGCCGGGGTGTTCAGGGCGGCGTTGCGGGCGTCGATCGCTTCCTGGGTGGCCGGGGCCAGGAACTCACCGGCGCCACGGCCGCCTTGCTGGCACTCGGTCACATAGGGGCGCAGCTTCTGTTCATAGCGGGCGAAGGCCGTCCGGTGGTCGCCTTCGGCGAGGGCGAGTTCTCCGGCGAGGACATAGGCGCCGATGATCGCCGCGCCGGTGCCCATGCCACCGACCGTGGCGCCATGGGCGGCGTCGCCGAGAAGGGCGATGCGGCCCGTGGACCAGTTCGGTACATCGGCGCGGCTGATGGAGTCGAAGTAGAGGTCATCGGCCTTCCCGAGCGTTTCGATGAGCTCCGGTGTCCGCCAGCCGGCGCCTTCGTAGGCCCGGGCTATCGCCCGCTTCTGCGCACGAGGGTCGCGCCGGTCGTGGATCAGCTCCTCCTCGGAGGCGAAGACACAGAAGGCTTCGCCCGCGTAGCCCGGCTCTTCGGTGCGGCGGGGGGTGCGGCCGACGGTTGCCAGGCGGCCGGGTTCGCCGTAGCCGACCGCGCGGGCGCCGAGGTCTCCGGCGTCCTCGGGCAGGTCCCAGGCGGCGACGTAGTAGCCGAGGTGGCGGACGAACTCCTTCTCGGGGCCGAAGGCGAGCCGGCGCACGGTGGAGTGCAGACCGTCGGCGCCGATCACGAGGTCGAAGGTGCGCGGCGCGCCCCGTTCGAAGGTGACGTGGACGCCGTCGGCGGTCTCGGTGAGCGAGGAGACGGAGTCGCCGAAGAGGTACTCGGGCCGGACGAGGTCCTCGGGCGGGCCGCCGGGGGTGTGGTGGGTGCCGGGCGGGGTCAGGCTGTGCCGGTAGAGGATGCGGGAGAGCTCCGAGCGGAGTATCTCGACCTCGCCGCCGGTGAATTCGGGTGGCAGCGCGGCCAGGGGGCGGCCTTGGCCGTCGATGAAGGTCAGTGGCGTGCCGCCGCCCGTGCTGTGGCTTCGGATGTCGTCCAGGACACCCATGCGTTCCAGGACCGTCAGCTGTGTCGCCCCGCGGAAGTCGACCGCGAAGCCGCCGCCGCGCAGGGCGGGAGCCACCTCGATCACGGTGGGCCGGAAACCGTAGCGGCCGAGCCAGTGGGCCAGGGCCGGGCCGGCCACGCTGGCGCCGGAGATCAGAACTGAGCGCTGTGGTGGCGCCGTTCGCCGCCCCGGCGTCCGGCCGGGCCGGACCGCACCCTCGCGCCCCGCCGTCGTTTCGTACGTCATCGCATGCTCCCCCGTCGGTCCGTCGTACTGACGAGAGAAACTGTATCCGATGGACACTGTTCTGTGTACCCCGGACACAGTTTTAGGATGCGGAGATGGCTGGAGACGACGACAAGCACAGCGTGTTCGGGGATCAGGCGGGCAGCGTCGCGTTGCTGTGGGGCGGGCGCGAGCGGCCCAGTCGCGGCCCCAAACCGGCCCTGAGCCTGGAGCGGATCACGCGTACGGCCATGGCCCTCGCCGACGCCGGCGGGCTCGGGGCGGTCTCCATGCAACGGGTCGCGGCCGAACTGGACTTCACCAAGATGTCCTTGTACCGCTATGTGCCCGGCAAGAGTGAGCTGGTCGCGCTGATGATCGACACGGCGATGGGGGAACCCCCGGGCACACCCGCACCCGGCGGCCCCGGCCAGGACGACGGCGGACGGTGGCGGGTGGCGCTACGCACCTGGGCGGAGGCCCTGACGGCCGTCTACCACCGGCACCCCTGGCTGCTGGGCGCGGCCGTCGGCCCCCGCGTCATGGGCCCCAACGAACTCGGCTGGACCGAGCGCGCCCTCGCCGCGCTCGCGGACACCGGCCTGACCGGCGGCGAGCAGCTCGACGCCGTGGTCGTGGTGCACGGCCATATCCGGACCATCGCCGAGGTGTCGGCGTCGATGGGGCTGGACAGCGCGCGGGCCACGGAGCCCGAACAGGTCATGAGCGCCGCGCTGAACGAGCTGCTCGCCGGCCGCGCCGACCGCTTCCCCGCGCTCGCCGCGGCCGTCGCCGGCACCGGCGCCGACCACACCTCCCGTAACCAGGCGTGGGAGTTCGGCCTGGAACGGATCCTGGACGGTCTGGCGGCCTACATGGGCAGGGCGCAGGGCAGCGCTCAGGGGGTGGCCGACGGGTCAGGGCCGGACACCCCCTAGGGGGCCGTCCGAGCGGAGGGCGCGGGCAGGGAGTGCAGCCAGTCGAGGAGGAGTTGGTTGACCTCCTCGGGACGTTCCTGCTGGACCCAGTGGCCGCAGCCTTCGAGGATGTGGGAGGCGGACAGGCCGGGAAGGGTGCGGGGGAACGCCTTGATGGCGTCGGCCATCCAGTTGGTGGGGGCGTCGCGCTCCCCGCCGATGAAGAGCGACGGCTGCGTGAGGGCGGCCCCCTCCCAGGCGGCGAGGTCCTCCCAGTCCCGGTCGACGTTGCGGTAGCGGTTGAGTCCGCCGGTCAGGCCGGTGCGCTCGAACTCGCCCGCGTAGAAGTCGAGATCGGCGCCGGTGAGCCAGGGCAGGGACAGGCCGGCGGGGAAGCGGTCGGACAGCTTTCCGCCCGGGGGGACCGTGAACTGTCCGATGTGGCCCTCGTCGGACGGCGGCTCGGCATCGCCCGAGGCCACGGCGTAGAACCCCGCGAGCCAGCCGCGGACATCGGGTTCGATCTCCGACTCCGCCCGGCCCGGCTCCTGGAAGTAGCTGACGTAGAACTCCCCGGGCCCGCCGAGCAGGGCGAAGGCGTCGCTGGGCCGCATCCCGCCGCGGGGCGTGTACGGAACGCTCAGCATCGCCACGGCGGTGAAGAGGTCGGGCCGCAGCAGCGCCGTGTTGGCGGCGATGGGTGAGCCCCAGTCGTGGCCCACGATGATCGCGCTCTCCTCGCCGAGGGCGCGCAGCACCGCGACGTTGTCGGCGACATGGGCCAGCATCCGGTAGGCCGCCACGTCACGGGGTTGCGAGGAACGCCCGTAGCCCCGTACGTCGACGGCGACCGCCCGGTAGCCCGCAGCGGCGAGCGCGGGGAGCTGGTGGCGCCAGGAGTACCACGACTCGGGGAAGCCGTGGACCATGAGGACGAGGGGGCCGCTGCCCTGCTCCACCAGGTGGATGCGGCCGCCGGGGACCTCCACCGTGCGGCGGACCGCCTCGGGCGGCAGGCCGTCGGTCGGCCGGTGTGCCGGGGCGGCAGAGGAAGCGGGCGGCGTGGGCGGGGTCTTGGCGGACTGCGGCATGCATGCTCCTCGACGAGTTCGGCGGCGCCGGTGGTGGCGCGGCCTGTGGGTGGCGCAGGGCGCGCGGGTCACCGGCCGGCGCCGCCCGCGGTCCCCGCGACCGCTCCCCACGATCATGGCGGTGCCGTCACGGCGCACGCGAGGATTCTTGCCGCAACGGCAAACGCGGCCGGACGAAGGCCCCGCGCCCCGGGGCCTCCCCCTACAACCGCACGGTCCGCCGCGGTTGTTCCTTCGCGCCCGTCAGCAGGCCGTGCAGGGAGGCGAATTCGTCGACGCACTTGGCGGTGCCGTTGACCACGCAGTCCAGGGGCTGGTCGGCGACCACCACGGGGACGCCCATGTCCTGGCGCAGCCGGCGGTCCAGGCCGCGGAGCAGGGCACCGCCGCCGGTGAGGGCGATCCCGCGCTCGATGATGTCCCCGGACAGCTCCGGGGGGCATTCGTCGAGGGTGCGGTGGACGGCGCGGACGATCGCCTCGACCGGTTCGGCCAGCGCGTCGCGGATCTCCTCCTCGCTGATCTCCTGGATCCGGGGCAGGCCGCTGACGTGGTCGCGGCCGCGGACCGTGTAGGTGGTACGGCGGTCCGGCTCGCCCTCCTCGTCGACCTCGACCGGGGTCCGGACCGCCGAGCCGATCGCGATCTTGATGTCCTCGGCGGTGCGCTCGCCGATGGCCAGGGAGTGCTTCTTCTTGATGTGGGCGGCGATGGCGGCATCCATGGCGTCGCCGGCGACCCGTACGGACTGGGCGGTGACCAGACCGCCCATGGAGACGACGGCGACCTCGGTCGTGCCGCCGCCGATGTCCACCACCATGCAGCCGACCGGCTCGTCCACGGGCAGGCCGGCGCCGATCGCGGCGGCCATCGGCTCCTCGATGAGGTGCACTTCGCGGGCGCCGGCGCCCCGGGCGGAATCGATGACCGCGCGCCGTTCGACGCCCGTGACACCGGAGGGGACGCAGATGACCACCCGCGGCCGGGAGAACCGGCGGCTGGGCAGGGCCTTCTTCATCAGGGCGCGCAGCATCCGCTCGGCGGCGTCGAAGTCGGCGATGACGCCCTCCCGCAGGGGGCGCATCGCGGTGATCCCGGACGGCGTACGGCCGATGGTCCGCTTGGCGTCCGCGCCCACGGCGATCACCTCGCCGGCGGCGTTGACCGCGACGACGGACGGTTCGTTCAGCACCACGCCCTTGCCGCGGGCGTACACCAGGGTGTTGGCCGTGCCGAGGTCGATGCCTATGTCGTACGTACCGGACGAAGTGCTGGACGCCATGGGGGGTTCGTGTGCTCTCTCGCGACGGAGTGGGATCCTGGGGCATTGCGCCGCAGACAACCCCATGGGCGAGCAATGGCGTTCATTGCGGGCAATTGATAAGACTACCGGGGGCCCGGAATGGTTCCCTCGCGGCGGCCCCCCGGCGCATCGCCGCCGCCCTCCACGCCCCGGCCTCACCGGTTGCCGCTCCCCTCCGTCCCCGGGTCCGCCCCCTGCTCCGCGTCCGGCTCCCGGGACAGCGCCTCCGCCAGCTCGTCGAGGGCGTCGAGCTGCAGTTCCGCGACGCGCAGGGCGACACCACGGCTCTCGTCCTCCGCGTCCCACCTCTCCCATACGGCTCGCAGGTCACTCCAGTTCACTTCGCCCCGCTCCCGCACGGCGCCGGTGGCCTCCTCCAGGGAGGCGCGCAGCTCGAAGGCGAACGCGGTGGCACCGGGTGAGGCCGCGGCGTCCCGTTCGGGGAGATGGACCTCCAGGATCATCGTGCCCCGGCCCATCGTCGCGAGCGCGGCGCTGGCCGCGTTCGCCGAGGCGAGGGACAGACCGCGGTGGCGTACGGGTTCCTTCTCGGCGCGGGCCTCGCTCTCCTCCCAGGCGAGGCGGGCGGCGCGGGAGTCCAGCAGGGCGTCGCGGACCTGCCGGGGGCGGCGTTCGGCGGGCTGCGCATAGAGGTCGAACACGGCAAGGGCGTAGCGCCCGTTGGCCTCCAGCCATTCGGCGAGGCGGTCGCGGAGCTTGGGGGTCTCCCAGGCGGGGAACAGCGCGTACGACAGCATCGCGAGCAGTCCGCCGAGGAGGGTGAGCACGAGGCGTTCCTGGACGGTCTGCTCCCAGCCCGCACCGGCGAGGCCGAGCAGAAAGACGACATAGGCGGCCACACACGCCGAGGTCACCGAGACGCCGGTGCGCATCAGCAGATACATCAGCCAGACGCAGACCACGGCGAGCCCGGCGCTGACGTACATGCCCGGATGCGCCAGGGCCATCAGCGCGCCCGCCACGGTCACGCCGACGAGGGTGCCGATGAAGCGGGCGATGCCGCGGGAGTAGGTCTGGGCGAAGTCGGGGCGCATCACCATGACGGACGCGAGCGGCGCCCAGTAGCCGTGGCCGAACGGCAGCGCGGTGCCCAGCAGATAGCCGGCGCCGGCGACCGCGGAGACCCGGAGCGCGTGCCGCAGGATGTGCGAGGACCAGCGCGCCTCGCGGTGCAGGGAGCGCAGCGCGCCCGGCACCAGCCTGGGGACGCTGGGGCGCAGCAGATGGCCGCGCTCGGCCTCGGTGGTGGGGCGGGTGGCCCGGACCGGCTCGTCGGTGAGCTCGACGGCGTCGGCGAGCAGCGAGATCAGCCGGTACCCGGAGCGCCGGGCGGCCCCGTTGAGCATCGGGCCGGTGGCGGGGACCTCCAGAATGGCCATCGCCTCGGGGGGCAGCCGGACCGGTCTGGCGTGCCGTACCGCGTGGGCGACGGCGTCCAGGACGGTGGCCGCGGCGCCCAGCAGATCACGGGCCCGGTCGCGTTCGGGCCCTTCCAGAGGGGCGCCCACGACCGGGTCGGCGAGGGAGGCGAGGACCGGCCGGACGCGTTCGGCCAGGCCGCGGGGGCCGTGCAGTTGTACGGGGCGGCGCCTGGCCTGACGTGGGGTCACGGCGGAGGCCAGCCGGGCGTCCATCAGGGGCGACGGGTCGAACGGGGCGACCGGGTCGTGCCGCAGCCGCCGGGCGTAGTCCGCCTCGTCGGCCAGTGCGTCGGCGAGCGCATCGCGCTGGACGCCCCAGGGGCGGATCGGGAAGACCACGATGAGGGTGGCCTGGACGAGACCGCCGAAGAAGATCAGGGCGGCGTGCTCCAGTGCGCCGAGGACGGACGTCGGCAGGGTGACGGTGACCAGCATGATCGCCACGGTCTGGGTGCCGACCAGCCCGGCGACCGGGCCGATCGCCCAGGTCATCCCGGCCAGAAAGGTCCAACCGGCCAGCAGCAGGACGAAGGCGACGAGACGGGCGGCGGCCAGATAGCCGAGGAAGGTGGAGACCGCCAGCGCGCCGGCCACGGCGAGCGCGAGCACCGGGCGCGGCCGCATGCTGCGCTGGAAGGTGACGGTTCCGGCGGCGAACGCGCCGAAGGCGGAGGACACCGCCAGGGCCGGGTCGCCGCGCCACAGGCACAGGCCGATGACGAGGGCGACGCCGGCCGTGCCGCGGATGGCGATCAGCGGGGTGAGCTTGGTCCGCTCGATGGTCAGCCCCGAACGAGCGGCTTCCTTGAGCGCACGCGACCAGGTCATAGCGAGAGGATACGGTCCGAAGACGGGCGTTCCGGACTGCCCGGAGCGTGAGGGGTGTCCGCGCGTCCCGCCGCCCGCCCACCGGGAAAATCCCGGTAAACCGCCCTTCCGGTCTGCGTAAAACGTCCCAGGTCGCGAAGGGGATGGCCGGACTCCGGGCGGAGGTGCGAGCAAGCCGACACCCCGGAAGGGAAACCCGGGCCCGCACCGGCCCCCTCTTGCTGGTCAGCCGGGACAGCTCCCGGATGTCCGGCAAGGAGAAGGCCCCGTGCGCAAAGCCCTGTTCCATCCGGTGATCGCGCTGATCACCCTGACCGTTCTCGTCTGTACGGCCGGCTGCGGCACCGGCGCCACCGCCCAGGCCTCTCCGATACGGTTCGGCGGTCCCCAGGCGGGCGCGGCGCTGCATGCCATGCCCCCGGGCAAGCGGTCGCTGGTGCAGTGGCCCACGCGCCCGATCAGCTTCGACGAGGAGAGCCGGGTCGGCGGGGCCGGCCGGAACACCCCGATAGGCGTGACCACCCTGCACGGCCCGAAGTCGGGCTTCACCGGGAAGGTGTGGGTGTGGGCGCCGCCGGAGTACTACGAGAAGCGGAACGCGAACAAGGGCTTCCCGGTGATGGAGGCACTGCCCGGCTCGTACGGCTTCCCCCGCAACTACTGGATCGGCTCCGACCTCGAACTGGAGGAGAACCTCGCCCAGTGGTCCAGGAACGGCAGCAGCCTGCCCTTCATCGTCGTCATGCCGGTGCTCAACCCCGATGACAAGCAGTACTACGACGGCAGCGACATACCGGGCCGGCCGAAGATCGGCACCTGGCTCGGCCAGGACGTGCCCGATCTCGTACGGCAGAACTTCCGCACCCTCAAGACCCGCGACGCCTGGGCGATCATGGGCTCCTCCTCGGGCGGGTTCGCGGCACTGAAGAACGTGCTCCAGCACCCGGACACCTTCAAGGTGGCGATCCCCAACGGGCCGGACATCGTGCCCGACTCGCCGCTGTGGAACGGCCACGCCAAGGAGGAGCGGGAGAACAACCCGGAGGTACTGGCCCGCCGGCTGATGGCCCGCGGCGGACCGCCGGTCTACCTCGCCTTCCAGGACGGCTCCCGGGAGAACACGGTGCTGCCGAAGGTACGGCAGTTCATCGCCCGGTACGGGCACGGTCCGGTGCACACCCGGCTGCAGATCGTGCCGGGCGGCACGCACAGCGCGGCGACGTATGTACAGGGCATGGGCGAGGGCACGATGCGCTGGGTCAGTGCACACATGCAGGGGCCGACCGCCTGACCGCGGCGGCCGGCCCCGGCGGCACCGGGCTGCTCACTGCCCGCGGTCGACGTTCTGCAGGGCGATCGGGCGGGATTCCAGGCCCACATAGGCGGTGAAGGCGCTGCGGACCCCGCCGTCCCAGAAGGTGGTGACCGTCGCCCAGCCGACCGCGGCGGACCGGGCGGTGGTCACCTTGCCGACGGTGATCTTCCGCGGGGTGTTCAGGGTGCCCTCTGGACAGCCGACCGCCCCGAATGGTGGCAACCCGCCGCCACGGCCCCCGTCATGCGGCCGTCACGACACCACGTCCTTGTGCGCGAACCCCCGGAACGCCAGCGCGCACAGCACCAGCGCATACGCCACCGACACCGCCGAGCCCTGGATCATCCCGGCCCACTCCATCCTGGGCTGCAGCGCGTCCACCCAGGAGTACTGCCAGTGGGCGGGCAGCACATCGCGCCAGGCACCGAGGGCGGTGACCTGGTCGAGGACATTGCCGACGATGGTCAGCCCGACGGCGCCGCCGACCGCGCCCAGCGGTGCGTCGGTCACCGTCGACAGCCAGAACGCCAGGGCCGCGGTGACCAGCTGGCTGACGAAGACATAGCCGACCACGATCGCCAGCCGCGGCAGCGCCACCTCCGCGGGCAGCGCGCCGCCGGTGGGCAGTTGCAGCGGGCCCCAGCCGTACGCCGCGGTGCCCACGCCCAGCGCGACCAGCGGCAGCAGCAGCATCGCGGCGGCGCTGAACAGCAGCCCGACGGTGAGCTTGCTCAGCAGCAGCCGGGCCCGTGGGACCGGCGCGGCGAGCAGATAGCGCAGCGAGGACCAGCTCGCCTCGGAGGCGATCGTGTCACCGCAGAACAGGGCCACCGGGACCACCAGCACAAAGCCCGCGGAGACGAACAGGGCGGTGGCGGCGAAGTTGCCGCCGGAGGCGGTGGCGCTGTCCATCAGGGTGATCCGGCCCCCTCCGCGCCCGTTCGGGTCGCCGCCGATCGCGAACGCCGCCACCAGCACGAACGGCAGCAGCGCCAGCACGGCGGCGATCACCAGGGTGCGCCGCCGCCACAGCTGGCGCCGGGCCTCGACGCGCAGCGG
This sequence comes from Streptomyces sp. NPDC054786, assembly GCF_053611685.1. NCBI lineage: Bacteria > Bacillati > Actinomycetota > Actinomycetes > Kitasatosporales > Streptomycetaceae > Streptomyces > Streptomyces sp. NPDC054786. The sequence continues at coordinate 113,830 of NZ_JBSHAW010000017.1, forward strand.
AAGGGTGCGGCGCGGGCGGTAACCCGGCGCCCGCGCCGTGGCGTTCGCGGTCATCGGTCACCTCCGATCAGGGTGAGGAAGGCGTCCTCCAGGCGTCGGTGCGGGCCGATACGGTCCACCGCGACCCCCAGCCGGAGCAGTTCGGTGAGCAGTTGGGTGGGGGTCGCATCGCCCAGCCGCACGAGGAGGCCGCCCTCGGCGCGTACCACCGAGACGACACCCGGCAGCGCATCCGCCTTCTCCACCATGGCGTCGCCGACCGGTTCCGCGACACCGACCAGCAGGGTGTCGCCGGAGCCGACGATCGCGGCGACCGGACCGGCCTGCACCAGCCGCCCGCGGTCCATCACGACCAGATGCGTACAGCTCTGTTCGACCTCGGACAGCAGATGGCTGGAGACGATGACGGTGCGCCCGGCGGCGGCGTAGCGGATCAACACCTCGCGCATCGCACGGATCTGTGGCGGGTCGAGCCCGTTGGTCGGCTCGTCGAGAATCAGCAGATCCGGCAGGCCGAGCATGGCCTGGGCGATCGCGAGACGCTGCCGCATGCCCTGGGAGTAGGTGCGTACGGCGCGTTGCAGGGCGTCGCCGAGACCGGCGATCTCCAGTGCCTCGTCGAGATGCGCATCGTCGGCGGGCCGGCCGGTGGCCTGCCAGTACAGCTCCAGGTTGGCGCGGCCGGACAGATGCGGCAGGAAGCCGGCGCCCTCGATGAACGCACCGGCCCGCGACAGCACCGGAGCACCCGGCCGGACGGCCTGCCCGAAGATCCTGATCTCCCCCTCGTCGGGCGTGATCAGCCCCATCAGCATGCGCAGGGTGGTGGTCTTGCCGGCGCCGTTGGGCCCCAGCAGGCCGAGCACCTGCCCCTTCTCGACACGGAAGGTGAGGTCCCGTACGGCATACCTGTCGGCGGACCTGGCGTAGCGCTTGGTCAGCCCGCTGATGTGCAGCGGGACCTCGGCGAGCGCCGGGTCGGGCGCGGGCGCCGCGGCCTTGCGGCGGCCGGTGAGCAGCAGCAGCGCGGCGAGCACCGCGGCCGCGGCGGGCAGCTGCCAGGTCCAGGCGGGCAGCGGGACCGCCGCGCTGCGCACCCGGGGCGCGGTGGGCACGCTGAGCGCGCCGCCCTGCAGCGAGACGGTGTAGGTGGCGGGTTCGGCCGGTGAGGCATAGCCGAGGTCGGTGGCGGAGAGCACCAGTCGCAGCCGGTGGCCGGCCGCGAGGTCATGGTCGACGGCGGGCAGCCGGAGCCGCACGGTCCTGCCGTCGTGGGCGTCCTTGACCCGGTAGGGCGTGACGAGCTGGGACGGCAGCACCTGGCGGCGGCCGTCCGGGGCGACGTCGTAGACCTTGGCGAAGAACACCGCGTCCCGGGAGCTGGACCGCAGGTGGACGGTGGCGGTGGGGCTGCCGGTGAGGTGGACGGGGGTGCGCAGCGGCGCCGAGGCGAAGGCGGCGTACTGGCCGGGGAAGTCCAGGGACAGCCCGCCGGCGCCGAGCGAGGAGAGCTTGCCGAGCGCCCCGACACCGGGCATGGCGGACAGGGCGGGCGGTCCGGCGCCCGCCGGGTTGCTGAGGGTCTGGGTGCGGCCCGCGAGCCGGATCCGCCGCGGATCGTTGTCCAGGCCGGTGTAGCGGTCCGCGCTCGCGCCGCCCAGGCGCACGGCCCCGTCGGTGGAGTCCACTCCCCCGGTGCGGCTGATCCGGAACGCGGGCCCGGTGCCGGCGTGCTTGTCGCCCTTCAGATAGCGGTCGAACCAGGCCGTCGTACGGGCCTCCAGGCGGGCGGTCTCCCGGTCGCCGCCGTCGTGTCCGCCGGCGATCCAGTCGACATCGACCGGCGCGCCGTTCTTACGGATCGTCCGCTGCATGGCGTCGGCCTGGTCGAGCGGGAACAGCGAATCGGTCTGGCCCTGCATGATCAGGGTCGGCACCTTGATGCGGTCGCCGACGGCGGACGGGCTGCGGGACGCCAGGAGCCGACGGGCCGCGTCGTCCGGTCTGCCGTTGACGGCGACCCGCTCGTACGTCCGGCACAGCTCCGGCTCGAACCGCACGCAGCCGCCGGGAACCCTGGGCGCGGTGCCCGCCGGGCCGGTGGACGCGCCCCCCGGCCCGGTGGTGAAGAAGATCCCCGCCCACAGCTTCTTGAACACGCCGTGGGGGAAGAGGGCGTCGGCGAGATTCCAGTAGGTGATCTGGGGGGCGATGGCATCCACGCGCCGGTCGTAGCCGGCCGCCAGCAGCGAGATCGCGCCGCCGTAGGAGCCGCCGGCGACGCCCACCCGGGGATCGCCGGCCTTGTCGAGCCGGACTTCCGGGCGCTCGGCCAGCCAGTCGATCAGCCGCCGGACGTCGGCGACCTCGCCGTGCGGGTCGTTGAGCCCGATCTTCCCGGTGGACCTGCCGAAGCCGCGCGCCGACCAGGTCAGTACGGCGTATCCGTCCCGGGCCAGCTGCTCGGCCTGGGGGCGGAGGGTGGCCTTGGTGGCGCCGAAGCCGTGGGCGAGCAGCACCGCGGGCCGCCGCCCGCCGGAGTCCCCCGCCGTGAAGAAGGAGGTGTCGATCCGCACCTTCGCCTTGCTGCCGGGCCGGTCGGGCATGGTCAGCACCCGGTCCGCACGGTGTACGGCGGGCGCGGCGTCCGAGGAGGCGGCCGCCCAGGTGCCGCCTCCGATGAGGACGGCCAGCGCACCTGCGGCGGCGTACAGGCGCCGGCCGCGCAGTCTGAGACCTCGGAGATCCATACCGTGAATCCTAGGTACGGACCGGAGCGGGCGGCCGGTACCCCGGGCGGAACCCCGCGGCCTCCCCGGGGAGTAGGGTTCGCCGTTTCCGTACCGCGGATGCGGTACGGAAACGGCGGGCGGGCCGCGCCCCGCGGAACCTGGGTGCGGCCGGCCCGTCAGTACTGCGGGGGCCCGAATCCGCCCTGCGGGGGTCCGAACCCGCCCTGCGGGGGCGGCGGGGTACCGGACGGCATCGGCGGGGTACCGGGCGGCATCGGCGGGGCGCCGGCCGGGGGCGCCGGGCCGACGGGCGGCGGCGGCTGCCAGGACGGCGGCGCCTGCGGGCCGGGCGGCGGGGCCTGCGGGCCGGCCTGCGGCACGAAGCCGGGCGCGGCGAACTGCGGCGCCTGGGACGGCGGATACCAGGCGGGGACGACCGGCTCACCGCGGCCCATCAGGACGAGCAGGGCCGGCGAGCCCAACAGGTCGAGCAGCAGCCCGATGTCGCCGATGACGGTCAGGCCCGGCATGGAGCCGCCCAGCGTGAAGAGGGTGCCCTTGCCGGCCAGCCCGATCACCGTCACCACGGCGCCGGGCAGCGCCACGATCGCCAGCCCGAAGGCCAGGCCCCGGGCCCCGGCGCCGCGCGTCAGACTGCTCAGCGCGGCCACCCCGGTCAGCACGAGGAGGACCAGCGCGGACCAGCCGGGGGCCATGCTCAGCAGCGAGCTGAGGACGCCCTTGCCGAGGTAGAACATGGTGGCGGAGCCGGTGCCGCCCTGCACCAGCATGTAGAGCTGCCAGGCCAGGTTGCACAGCACCATCGCGCCGAGCAGCAGCCCGGCCGCCACACCGGCCGTACGGACCGGGCGCTTCGGCGGGTCACTGGGGGTGTGGCGCGGCCACGAACGCATCCCGGCGAGCAGCACGACGCCGGCGATGAACGACACCAGCACCAGCAACATGGTGCTGATGAAGACGCCTTCGAAGATCGTGGTGTCCTGGTCGGCGTGCAGGAACCAGCGGTTGTCGCTGGTGTGGGTGCCGGTGCTGATGACGGCCTGCAGGGCGGTGGCGAAGGTGAGCGTGGTGGCGACCGCCAGCAGTCCGCCCGCCGCCCGCCGGCCGGCGAAGGCCGCGACCACCGCGGCCAACTGAACGGCGGCGAGACCGATATGGAAGGGGGCGGTGACCTGGTTGATGCCGCCGGACCGCTGGCGGGTCCAGGATTCCCAGACCCCGTCGATGCCGAACTCGCTGAGGTCCACGGCCAGCCAGTAGGCCGTGAACAGGAAGAACAGCAGGCAAAATATCCCGCCGGTGATACGGGCGCCCTTGGCGAGCGCCAGGGTTTGCGGCATTTCGTCCCCCGGTTGTGTCGGTGCTCCGCGGGGAGCACCGTAGCAACGCACCGGGCCGCGGTCTCCCCCTGGACCGAGGGTCTCCCGGGCCCCCGGCACACCCGCCCCCGGACCTGCCCGACCCCCTGCCGGCGGGTGTCCGGCAGGGGGTCGGGTCAGGGCGACGGGGCCGGGGCGTCCGTCAGGTACCGCGCCCCTCGGTGACGGCTTCCGTCAGGGACGGCAAACCCGTCGGACCGTGCTTGCGTCAGTGGTTGCTGGGGAAGCCCAGGTTGATACCGCCGTCGGACGGGTCGGGCCAGCGGGTGGTGACGACCTTGCCGCGGGTGTAGAAGTGCACACCGTCGTTGCCGTAGATGTGGTGGTCGCCGAAGAGCGAGTCCTTCCAGCCGCCGAAGGAGTGGTAGCCGACCGGCACCGGGATCGGCACGTTCACCCCGACCATGCCGGCCTCGACCTCCAGCTGGAAGCGGCGGGCCGCGCCGCCGTCGCGGGTGAAGATCGCGGTGCCGTTGCCCCACGGCGAGTTGTTCATCAGCGCGATGGCCTCGTCGTAGGTCTCGACGCGGACCACGGACAGCACCGGGCCGAAGATCTCGTCGCGGTAGGCGTCCATCTCGGGCGTGACGTTGTCCAGGAGGGAGACACCCATCCAGTGGCCGTCCTCGTAGCCCTCGACGGTGTAGCCGGTGCCGTCGATGACGACATCGGCACCCTGGGCCGCGGCACCGGAGACGTACGAGGCGACCTTGTCGCGGTGGACCTTGGTGATCAGCGGGCCCATCTCGGAGGCCGGGTCGTCACCGGGGCCGATGGACAGCTGGTCGGCGCGCTCCTTGATCTTGCCGATCAGCGGGTCGGCGGTCTCGCCGACGGCCACGACGACGGAGATCGCCATGCAGCGCTCGCCGGCCGAGCCGTACGCGGCGTTGATCGCGGAGTCCGCGGCCAGGTCGAGGTCGGCGTCCGGGAGGACCAGCATGTGGTTCTTGGCGCCGCCCAGCGCCTGGACCCGCTTGCCGTTGGCGGTGCCGGTGGTGTGGATGTAGCGGGCGATGGGGGTGGAGCCGACGAAGGAGACCGCGGCGATGTCCGGGTGCTCCAGGATGGCGTCGACGGCCACCTTGTCGCCGTTGACGACATTCAGCACACCGTCGGGCAGACCCGCCTCGGCGGCGAGCTCGGCGAGCTTGAACGCGGCGCTGGGCACCTTCTCGCTGGGCTTGAGGACGAAGGTGTTGCCGCAGGCGATGGCCAGCGGGAACATCCACATCGGCACCATCGCCGGGAAGTTGAACGGCGTGATGCCGGCGACCACACCGAGGGACTGGCGGATCGACGCCACATCGACGCGGGTGGAGACCTGGGTGGACAGCTCGCCCTTGAGCTTCTCGGGGATGCCGCAGGCCAGCTCGACGATCTCCAGGCCGCGGGCCACCTCACCGAGCGCGTCGGAGTGCACCTTGCCGTGCTCGGCGGTGATCAGCCGCGCGATCTCCTCGCGGTGCGCATCGAGCAGCTCGCGGTACTTGAACAGCACCGAGGTGCGCTTGGACAGGGAGCTGGTGCCCCAGGTGGCGAAGGCTTCCTTGGCCGCGCCGACGGCCGCGTCGACCTCGTCGACCGAGGCGAAGGCGACCTGCTTCTCCTGGGCGCCGGTGGCCGGGTTGTAGACCGGGCCGAAGTTGCCGGAGACGCCCTCGACGGGCTTGCCGCCGATCCAGTGGCTGATGGTCTTCATGCGGGAGGGCCTTTCTGGGTGACGACTTCGAGCGGGAGTCAGAGGTGGCGGCGCCCGGCGGTGTGCCGGTCGTACGCCTCGCGGGCAGCCACCGCCGCCGGACGTGTCGCGGTCTCGGCAACAGGAACATCCCACCAGGCCTGCGCCTCCGGCGCGCCCGGCACAGTGTCAGCCGTTTCGGTCTCGACATAGACACATGTGGGCCGGTTCGCGCCACGCGCCTCGGCGAGGGCGGCACGCAGCTCACCGACGGTGGCCGCACGCAGCACCTGCAGACCGAGCGAGGCGGCGTTGGCCGCGAGATCGACCGGCAGCGGCGCACCCGTGTACGTGCCGTCCCCGGCGCGGAAGCGGTAGTCGGTGCCGAAGCGCTCACCACCGGTCGCCTGGGACAGCCCGCCGATGGAGGCATAGCCGTGGTTCTGGACGAGGACGATGTTGATGTTGATGCCCTCCTGGACCGCGGTGACCAGTTCGGTGGGGTTCATCAGGTACGTACCGTCGCCGACCAGCGCCCACACCGGCCGGTCGGGGGCGGCGAGCCGGACGCCGATCGCGGCGGGGATCTCATAGCCCATGCAGGAGTACCCGTATTCGAGGTGGTACTGCCTGCGGGACCGGGCACGCCAGAGTTTGTGCAGGTCACCGGGGAGGGAACCGGCCGCATTGATGATCACGTCGGTGTCGTCGACGACGGCGTCCAGGGCACCGAGGACCTGGGTCTGGGAGGGCCGTACGGACGGGTCCTCGGCGCCGAACGCGGCATCCACCCGGCGCTCCCAGCCGGCCTTCGCCGCCCGGTAGGCGGCCTCGTACTCCGCGTCGACGCGCCGGCCGGACAGCTCCTTGGTGAGCGCTTCGAGTCCGGTACGGGCGTCGGCGACCAGGGAGAGGGCGCCGAGCTTGTGGGCGTCGAAGGACGCGATGTTGAGGTTGAGGAAGCGGACGCCGGGCGTGGCGAAGAGGGTCGAGGAGGCGGTGGTGAAGTCGGTGTAGCGGGTGCCGACGCCGATGACCAGGTCGGCCTCGCGGGCGAGGGCGTCGGCGGTGGCGGTGCCGGTGTGGCCGATCCCGCCGACGTCGGCGGGGTGGTCGTGGCGCAGCGAGCCCTTGCCGGCCTGGGTGGACGCGACGGGGACACCGGTGGCGTCGGCGAACGCGCACAACGCGTCCTCGGCCTCGCTGTGATGGACACCGCCGCCCGCGATCACCAGGGGCCGGCGGGCGGCACGCAAGGCCCCTACCGCATCGGCGAGGGCATCGGCGTCGGGGGCGGGCCGGGGGATGCGCCAGACCCGGTCGGCGAAGAACTCCTCCGGCCAGTCGTACGCCTCGGCTTGGACGTCCTGCGGCAGCGCGAGGGTGACCGCGCCGGTGTCGACGGGGTCGGCGAGCACCCGCATGGCCTGCAGGGCCGCGGGGATCAGCGCCTCGGGCCGGGTGACCCGGTCGAAGTAGCGCGAGACCGGGCGCAGCACGTCATTGACGGAGACATCGCCGGCGAAGGGCACTTCGAGCTGCTGGAGAACCGGGTCGGCGGGCCGGGTCGCGAAGATGTCACCGGGCAGCAGCAGGACCGGAAGGCGGTTGACGGTGGCGAGTGCCGCACCGGTGACGAGGTTGGTGGCGCCGGGACCGATGGAGGTGGTGACGGCCTGCGCGCCGAGCCGGTCGCGCTGCCGGGCGTAGCCGACGGCGGCATGCACCATGGCCTGCTCGTTGCGGCCCTGGAGATAGGGGAGCGCCTCGCCCGACTCCAGGAGGGCCTGGCCGATACCGGCGACATTGCCGTGGCCGAAGATGCCCCAGCAGGCGTTGATCAGGCGGTGCCGGCGGCCGTCCCGCTCGGTGTACTGGTGGGCGAGGAACTCGACCAGGGCCTGCGCGACCGTCAGGCGGCGTGTCGTCGGGGCGTTCATCGGGCGTCTCCTACGGGCGCTTCGTAGAGGGGGAGGCGGGGGTCGACGGGCTGATCGGGCCAGGTGCCGCGGATCCAGCCGTGGTCGGGGTGATCGCAGATCAGCCACTCGCGCTCTTCGCCGGGCCCTGCCATGACGTTGAGGTAGTACATGGCGTGCCCGGGGGCGGCGATGGACGGCCCGTGCCAGCCGTCGGGGATGAGGACGGCGTCGCCGCTGCGGACCTCGGCCAGCACATCGGTGCCGCGGCCGTGACCGGAGGGGCTGACGCGCTGGTAGCCGACGCCTTCCGTGCCGTGGGCGGACTCGATCTCGAAGTAGTAGATCTCCTCCAGCTCGGACTCCTCGCCGGGGCGGCACTCGTCGTGCTTGTGCGGCGGATAGGAGGACCAGTTGCCGCCGGGGGTGAGCACCTCCACCGCGATGAGCCGGTCGCACTCGAAGCTGCCCGCGGCGCCGAAGTTGTTGACCTGGCGGGAGCAGTTGCCGGTGCCGCGCAGCTCCACGGGGACGTCGGACGCGGCGCCGTAACGGGCCGGGAGACGGCGGTCGCAGCGGGCGCCGGTGAGCGCGAAGCGGCCGCCGGCGCCACTCGCGATCTGCACCTCGGCGTCGCGCGGTACGTACGCGAAGTCGGTGACCCCGCTGAACACACTCTCCCGGCCGGTCAGTTCGAACGCCTCACCGCCGTCCGTCAGCACCGTACAGCCGCCGGACAGCGGCAGCACGATCCACTCGCTGTCGCCGGTGGCGAAGGAGTGACGGCCACCGGGCGGCAGGTCGAGGACGCGCAGCGAGGAGTAGCCCCAGCCCGCGCGCTTCGGGTCGATGTCCAGCGCGTACGGGCCGTCCGCCGCCGCTGTGGCCTTCAGGTGGAATTCAGTGCTCATGTATCGAGTCTCCTGCGGAAGTCGCGGTGTTCACAGCAGGCCTACGGCGGTGTCCACGGCGGCGGCGACATCACCGTCGGCCGGGTAGAGCAGGGAACGGCCGACGACCAGGCCCTGCACCGTCGGCAGCCGCAGCGCCTTGCGCCACTTCTCGTAGGCGGCTTCCTGCTCCTGCACGGTGCTGCCGATGTCGCCGCCGAGCAGCACGGTGGGCAGGGTGGTGGTCTCGCAGACCCGGGCCATGGCGTCGGGGTCGTCGGTGACCGGCAGCTTCAGCCAGGTATAGGCGGAGGTGCCGCCGAGGCCGGAGGCGATGGCCACCGAGCGGGTGACGGCCTCGGCGCTGAGGTCGTTGCGGACCGCGCCGTCTATCCGGGAGGAGAGGAACGGCTCGACGAAGGTGGGCAGTTGCCGCTCGGCCATCGCATCGATGACCCGGGCGGTGGTCTCCAGAGTGGTCAGCGAGCCGGGGTCGCTGTAGTCGATGCGCAGCAGCAGTTTCCCGGCGTCGAAACGGAGCCGGGCGAGATCCTGGGGCCGGTGGCCGGTGAACCGGTCGTCCATCTCGAAGGAGGCGCCGGCGATGCCGCCGCGGTTCATGGACCCCATGACGACCTTGCCTTCGAGGGCCCCGATCAGCAGCAGGTCCTCCAGGATGTCGGCGGTGGCGAGCACACCGTCCACACCGGGCCGGGACAGCGCAAGGACCAGCCGTTCGAGCAGATCGAGGCGGTTGGCCATGGCGAGCTGCCGGTCTCCGACGGCGAGCGCGCCGCGGGCCGGGTGATCGGCCGCGACGATCATCAGCCGGCCGCTGTCGCCGATGAGCGGGCGACGGGTGCGGCGGGCGGCGGCCTCCGCGACGGCTTCGGGGTGCCGGGCCCGCAGCGTCGCGAGGTCACTGATCCGAGGGTTCAAGGCTCAACTCACCTTCTTGAGTGCACAGGTGGGGCGGGTGCGGCGGCGGGTGCGGCGGCGGGGGCGGGGCGGGTGCGGCCGTCGGGGCCGGGCGGGGCGAGTGCGGCTTGGTTCGGGCCGGGGTGGGGCGGGTGCGGCCGCGGGGGCGGGGCGGGTGCGGCCCCGGGGCAGGGCGGGTCCGGCCGCGGGAACGGGGCGGGTGCGGATCCGGACATGGAGGTCACCGGCCCGCGAGGAAGGTGTCGACCTCGTCGGCCGTCGGCATCGCGGACGAGCAGGCGAGGCGCGAGGCGACGATGGCGCCGGCAGCGTTGGCGTAGCGCATCATCGGCTCCAGATCCCAGCCGGCCAGCAGGCCGTGACAGAGCGAGCCGCCGAAGGAGTCACCGGCGCCCAGGCCGTTGACGACCTCGACGGGCGTGGGCGGAACCTCGGCGGTGCGGCCGTCCCGGTGCACGGCGAGCACACCCTTGGGGCCCTGTTTGATGACGGCGAGCTCCACGCCCATGTCCAGCAGCGCCTGGGCGCAGGCCTTGGGATCGCGCAGTCCGGTGGCGACCTCGGCCTCGTCGACATTGCCGACCGCCACCGTCGCGTGCCGGAGGGCGGCTTCGTAGTACGGGCGGGCGGTGGCCATCGCCGCGGCGCCGCGCACGCCGCCGTCACCGGAGGCGCCGCCCTCGCCGCCCCAGAACATCGGCCGCCAGTCCAGGTCGAAGACGGTCGTGCCGCTCTTGGCGCGGGCCTCCAGCGCGGCGAGGGTGGCACTGCGGCTGGGCTCCTCGCACAGCCCCGTGCCGGTGATCCAGAAGATCCGGGCCGCCGCGATGGCGTCCTGGTCGAGTTCCTCGGGGCGGATGACCAGGTCGGGGGCCTTGGGGCGGCGGTAGAAATAGAGCGGGAAGTCGTCCGGCGGGAAGACCTCGCAGAAGGTGACCGGCGTCGGATAGGCATCGACGGGGGTCACCCAGCGGTCGTCCACGCCGAAGTCGCGCAGCGCCTGGTGCAGATAGTCGCCGAACGGGTCGCTTCCGGTGCGGCTGATGACCGCGCTCCGCCGGCCGAGCCGGGCAGCGGCCACCGCCACATTGGTGGCCGAGCCCCCGAGGAACTTCCCGAACGTCTCCACCTGCGCCAGCGGCACACCGGTCTGCAGCGGGTAGATGTCGACTCCGATGCGGCCCATGGTGATCAGGTCGTACGGCTCGGTCATGTGCGCCCCTTCGGGTCAGGCCGGCGCGGCGGGTTCGGCAGGTTCTGCTCTGAGGAAAGGTCTAACGGGGAGAGTCAGACCCTGTCAACAATTTGTCCTTACATATTGACGTCGAAGAGTGTCGCGGGGGTCGCGGGGGGTCGCAGGGACGCCGAAGGCGGTCGTGAGGCTGGACGCACCCGGAGGGCGGATGGACGGATGGACGGCGGGGGACGGGTAGCGAGTGACAGGTGGTGGGCGGCGGCAGATGACGAGTGACGGGCGATAGAGGGCGGGTGGCGGGTGGTAAGCGGCAGACGGGAGTGACAAAGTCCTTAAGTCCTTATGTCAGGACGAAGTCTTGACACTCCCCGGGGCGGCAGAGAGGCTGTGCCCCACGACCCACCCCAGCGCCTCCCGGTCACCGCCGACCGGCGAGAGGAGAGCCGCAGCATGTCCGTTCCCCATGCCGCCCCGCCCGTCCTGGACCGCCTCCGCGTCGGTTCCGCACCCGACTCGTGGGGAGTCTGGTTCCCCGACGACGACCAGCAGGTCCCCTGGCAGCGCTTCCTGGACGAGGTCGCCGAGGCCGGCTACGAGTGGATCGAGCTCGGCCCGTACGGCTACCTGCCCACCGATCCCGCCGTCCTGCACGACGAGATCGCCCGCCGCAGCCTGAAGGTCTCGGCCGGCACGATCTTCACCTCGCTGCACCACGGCCCGTCCGTATGGGACAAGACCTGGGCACATGTCTCCGAGGTCGCCACCCTCACCCAGGCGATGGGCGCGGGACACCTCGTCGTCATCCCGTCCTTCTGGCGGGACGACAAGACCGCCGAGGAGCTCGAGCCGCGCGAGCTGACCGTGGAGCAGTGGAAGCATCTGACCACCGGCATGGAGCGGCTGGGCAAGCGGGTACGGGACGAGTTCGGGCTGGACATCGTCGTCCACCCGCACGCCGACACCCACATCGACACCGAGGAACACGTCGAGCGGTTCCTGCACGTCACCGACTCCGACCTGGTCAACCTCTGCCTGGACACCGGCCATTACGCCTACTGCGGCGGCGACAGCGTCAAGCTGATCCGCACCTATGGCGAGCGGATCGGCTACCTCCACCTCAAGCAGGTCGACCCGGACATCCTCGGCGAGGTCGTCGCCAAGGGCACCCCGTTCGGCCCGGCCGTCAAGCAGGGCGTGATGTGCGAACCGCCGCTCGGCGTGCCCGCACTGCCGCCCGTCCTGGAGGCCGCCCAGGAACTGGATGTCGACCTCTTCGCCATCGTCGAGCAGGACATGTATCCCTGCCCACCCGACCAGCCGTTCCCCATCGCCGAGCGCACCCGCCGCTTCCTGCGCTCCTGCGGCGCCTGAGCCGTACGCGCCCAGATGCGCGCGCCGGGCACGCGGGAAGCGCTCATGCGGCAAGGGCCTCGCATACGGCAGGCCTCGCATGCGGCGGGCGTCCCACACGCGGCAGCGCCTCGCGTGCGGATGCCTCACGTGCGGGCGCCTCACGTGCGGGCGCCTCGCCTGCGGGCGCCTCGCCTGCGGGCGCCTCGCCTGCGGGCGCCTCGCCTGCGGGTGCCTTGCCTGCCAGCGCCTCGACACGTAGGCCTCGCGGGTGCGCGCCTCACTGCGCGTTCCTCGATACGCAGCTCGGCATGGGCGCCTCGACGGGCACGCATTGAGGCCGCACAGCTTGAGGCGGTGCGCCCTGCGGCCGTACAGCTTGAGGCCGTGCGCCCTGCGGCCGTGCGCCCTGAGGTCATGCGCCCTGCGGCCGTGCGCCTTGATACGCGCGCCCCAGGTATGTATGTCTCGCATGCGTATGCCTCACGACGCCTCCTCACACCCCGGCAACGATTACGGAGAGTAATCAGTTCCCCAGGGTACATCACACGCTGTAGCACGTAAGGACTTGAGGACGACATGACTTCGCACGAAACGCTGGGTGTGGCGGTCATCGGCACCGGCCGGATGGGCGCCGACCATGTACGCCGGATCAATGAGGTGATCAGCGGTGCCCGGGTGGCGGCCGTGGTCGACATCGATGCGGACCGCATCAAGCACCTCGCCGACGGCATCGAAGGGTGCACCCCGTACACCGACCCGGCCGCCGCCATGGACGACCCCGCCGTGGACGCCGTACTGATCGCCTCCCCGGGCCCCGTGCACGAGGCGGCGCTGTTGGATGCCTTCGCGCGTGATCTGCCCGTGCTGTGCGAGAAGCCGCTGACGCCGGACGCCGCCTCCGCGCTGCGCGTCCTGGAGGCCGAGCAGGCGCTGGGTCACCGCCGCGTCCAGGTCGGATTCATGCGGCGTTACGACGCCGACTACCGCACCCTCAAGTCCCTTCTGGACCAAGGCACTTATGGGCGTCCGCTGATGTTGCACAACAAGCATCGCAACGCCGACACCCCGCCCGGCTTCACCAACGCGATGATGATCAATGACTCGGTGGTGCACGAGATCGATGTGACCCGCTGGCTGCTGGAGGAGGAGATCACCGCGGTCCGTGTGCTGCGCGCGGCTCCGACCGGAAACGCCCCGGAGGGCCTCAGCGACCCGCAGCTGATCCTCTTCGAGACCGCGGGCGGCCAGGTCGTGGACACCGAGCTCTTCGTGAATTGCGGCTTCGGTTACCAGGTCAGCTGCGAGGCGGTCTGCGAGGGCGGCACCGCGAGGATCGGCGACGACCACGGAGTGTTCAGCAACGTCGCGGGCCGCTGGGGCGGCGCCATCACCCCCGGTTTCGTGGAGCGCTTCGAGGATGCCTACGACCGGCAGGTGCAGCGCTGGGTGAACGCCACCCGGCGTGGCGAGGTCGAGGGTCCCAGCTGCTGGGACGGCTACGCCGCGGCCGCGGTGTGCGAGGCGGGCGTGCGGGCACAGACCACCGGCGAGCGCGTGACCGTCGAACTGATCGAGCGGCCCGCACTGTATCGCTGAGGCGCCGTATCGCTGAGGCGCCGTATCGCTGAGGCGCCGTATCGCTGAGGCGCTGTATCGCTGAGGCGCTGTATCGCTGAGGCGCGCCCCGCCCCCGGGCCGCCCCGTACCGCCGAACGCCGAGCCACCACCGAGCCACGCAGTCCCACCGAACGCCGGGCCACGCAGTCCCACCGAACGCCGAGCCACGCAGTCCCACCGCACGCCGAGCCAGCCGTCCCACCGAACGCCACCCACCACACGTCCCACCGGCACGCCCCGCCCCAGGGGAGACCCCTGTCCCCGGGCCGCGCCCGCCCTTGATCCACCGGAAGGCCCCGTTCCACCGAAAGGCCCCGCACCATGTACGACGTACCTCCCGGCGCCACCCAGCTCCGCCCCGGCCCCATACCCCTGTATTTGTCCTCCGCCCCGGCCGCCGGGTTGGCCGGTCCGGCGCACCGGAGCTGAGGATGGCGGCTCCGACCAGCCAGGTGGCGTCCGCCGGCCCGCGCGAGAGCGTGCGGGCCCGCAGCGCCAAGCGCTTCATCGTCGGCATCGCTGCCATTGCCGCCCTCGGCGGCGCCCTGTTCGGCTACGACACCGGAGTGATCTCCGGCGCCCTCCCCTTCATGGAGGGTCATTTCGGCCTCACCTCTCTGGGCGAGGGCATCATCACCAGCGCGCTGCTGATCGGCGCGGCCTTCGGTTCGCTGATCGGCGGCCGGATGTCCGATGCGCTGGGCCGGCGCAACTCCCTGTTGTGGGCGGGCGCCGTGTTCATCGGTGGTGCGCTGGCCGTCGCGCTCTCCCCGAGCGTTGCCTTCATGACCGTGGCGCGCTTCGTCCTCGGGCTCGCCGTCGGCAGCGCCTCCGTCATCACCCCGCTCTACCTCTCCGAGGTCGCGCCCCCGCACATCCGCGGCCGGCTGGTCTCCTTCAACTCGCTGATGATCGTCAGCGGTCAGCTGCTCGCCTATCTCATCAATGCCGTCCTGGCGCACTGGGCGGCCTGGCGCTGGATGCTGGGCCTTGCGGCGCTGCCCGCCGTGGCGCTGTTCATCGGGCTTTTCTTCCTGCCCGACACGCCACGCTGGTACATCAGCAAGGGCCGGCAGGACGAGGCGGCCCGGGTGCTGCACCGTACGCTGCCCGCCGAGGACGTTCCCGCCGAGCTGGCCCGTATCGACCGTGCCCGTGCCCTGGAGACCGACGCCAGGCGCGGTGCCTGGCAGCAGCTGCGTACGCCGTGGGTGCGGCGGCTGCTGCTGGTCGGCATCGGGCTGGCGGTCGTCCAGCAGATCACCGGTGTCAACGCGGTCGTCTACTTCGCGCCCAAGATCCTGGCGTCGACCGGTCTGGGTACCGGCGCCTCGATCACCGCCACCATCGCCGTCGGGGCGATTTCCGTCCTGGCCACCGCGATCGGAATGTCCTTGATCGACCGGGTCGGCCGGCGGCCCATGCTGCTCTCCGGTCTGGCCGGTATGGCCGTCTCGCTCGCCCTGCTCGGCGCCGCGTTCCGCCTGCCGCACTCCACCGCCGTCAGCGCCCTCGTCCTCGGTCTGATGGTTCTCTACATGGCGTTCATGCAGGCCACCCTCAACACCGGTGTCTGGCTGCTGCTCGCCGAGATGTTCCCGCTCAAGGTGCGCGGACTGGCCATGGGCGCCGCGGTGTTCATGATGTGGCTGGTCAACTTCGGGGTCGCGCTCGCCTTCCCGCTGCTGCTCGATGCGGTCGGCGCGGGCACCACGTTCTGGTTCTTCGGCGTGATGTGCGTTCTGTCGCTGGTGTTCTGCAAGCGGTACGCACCGGAGACGAAGGGGCTGGCCCTGGAGGATCTGGAGCACGAGCTGCGCAAGGCGGCGACGAACGGGAGCTGACGGCGGCGACGGGGACCGGCCGCAGCGAACGGGAAAGGGCCGCAGCGGAGGAGTGCGTACGGCGCTGAGCGAGAAGTGCTGAGGCGTCGCCGGAACCGCGAACCGGGCCCCCGGCGTCAATACGGGTGGAATCACATCCAACGGGGGAAACGGTGGAATTCGTGAATGCCCACGCTCTCAGCCATGCCGTCAAGCGCACGGCCGTCCTGACCGCGACCGCGGGTCTGCTGACCGCCGGACTGCTCACCGGTCCGGCGTCCGCCGACAGTCCGGCCGGCGGCCGGCCCGGCACGCTGGCCGCCTGTGCGTACTACAACGGGAACGCCCCCACCGTCTACGGTCAGCGCGGCGACCGCGTCTCGCAGGTGCAGTGCCTGCTGGCGAACCGCCGCTATCTCCCCTGGGGAGATGTGACCGGGTATTTCGGCCCCAAGACCCGGGCCGCGGTGAAGAAGTTCCAGTCCGGGCACCATCTGACCGCCAACGGCAAGGTCGACAAGAAGACCTGGCGGGCGCTCTACGCCTGATCCGCTTCGGGCGGCCTGCCGTCCGGCAGATCCGCGGGCAGGAGTGGCGGGTCGGTTTCCCAGCTGGGGGACCGGCCCGCCACACCGCTGTTCGCACGGTTTTCCCCGGGCCGGGCGGGGCCGGCCGCCGCCGGGCCGGACCGTCCCGCCCCCGTCACAGCCATCCGCCTCGCGTCACGGCTGTCACCGTTACGCGCGGCTTCCGTCACAGCCGATCAACAGCCCCTCCCCGATGGTTACTCGGTGTCGTTGTCCAGGCACAGGGTGAGTGATCACCAGGCCGTACGCAGCCCCTTGCCGGCTCCCCCGGGCCGACCCTGCGTACGGCGCTCAGGAGGTGGCAGAGATGACCGACCGCAAGCTCTGGTCGTACAAGGAGATCGCCGCGCACATCCAGGTGCAGCCGGACACCGTGCGCTCCTATCGCAAGCACGGGCTGCTGCCCGAACCGGATCTGGTGGAGAGCGGAAAACCGTACTGGTTCGCCGACACGGTCAGAGCGTGGGTGGCGCAGCGGCCGGGCCAACGCGGCCGGCGCTGAGAGCCACCGGACCGGACCCGGGCCCCGGAGCCCGGGCGACGCCGGGACCCGGGCGGCACCCACCCGTCAGGCTGCCCCGGCCTCTACGATCGAGGTATGCCCCGGACATCCCCAGCAGCGGCACCCGCCCGGATCGCGGTGATCGGCGGCGGCGCGATCGGCGGCTACACCGCCGCCCTTGCCCGGTGGGCCGGCCTCGACGTCACGCTGTGCGTCCGCAGCCCATTGGACGGTCTGAGCGTCGAGAGCGGCGGCACGGTCCGGCCCGCGGCGGTGCGTATCGTCACCGATCCCGCTCAGGTGACGCCGGTCGACTGGGTGCTGCTGACCACCAAGGCGCAGGACACCGCGAGCGCCGAGGGCTGGCTGCGGCGACTGTGCGGCCGGGACACCGCCGTCGCGGTGCTGCAGAACGGCATCGGCCTGGAGGAGCGTGTCGCTCCGCTCGTTCCGCGAGGCACCCGCATCCTCCCCACCGTGGTCTACATCTCGGCGGAGCGCACCGCGCCCGGCCGGGTCCTGCATCACGTCGCCAGTGAACTCCATGTACCCGAGGGCCCGTTGGCCGACCGGTTCGCCGCGCTGCTGGACGGCAGCGAGCTGCGGGTGCACCGCGTTTCCGACTTCACCACGGCCGCCTGGCGCAAGTTGTTCACGAACCTCGCGGCCAACCCGATCACCGCCCTTCTCCAGCAGCGGATAGGGATCTTCGCCGACCCGGAGATGGCCGCGCTCACCCGCGATCTGCTGCGCGAGGCGGCCGTTGTCGCGCGTGCCGAGGGCGCGGACATCGGCGAAGCGGACATCGCCAGGACGCTTGAGCTGTACGCCACCGCTCCCCGGGACGGCGGCTCCTCGATGCTCTACGACCGCCTCGCGGGCCGCCCGCTGGAGCATGAGTTCCTCACCGGCGCGGTGGTCGGGGCCGGTGAACGGCACGGCATCGCCACCCCGTTGAACAGGATGCTGCTGACCCTGCTGCGGGCGGTGGACCGCGAACTGCGGGGCGGGACGGCGTAAGGCAGGACGGGTCAGGCGGGCCGAGGTGGTGCCGTCGAGCCCCTGATCTCCAGTTCCGGGGCCACGAGTTGCTGCCCGGCCGGGGCGTCGGGGTGCTCCATGCGGTCCAGGAGGCAGCGTGCCGCCCGTCGGCCGACCTCGTGGCTGGCGTTGTTCACCGAGTTCAGCCAGAGGTGGCGGATGCGGGCGAGATAGGTGTTGTCGTAGCCGACGAGGGAGAGGTCGGCGGGGACGTCCAGGCCCAGCTCCTGGGCGGCGGACAGGGCACCGACGCCGGAGATGTCGTTGAACGCGAAGACGGCGGTGGGGCGTTCGGCGGCGGGGTGTCCGGTGCCGCGCGAGGGGCTGAGCAGCCGGACGGCCGCACGATAGCCGCCCTCCTCGGTCCCGTCGCCGCTCTCCACGATGGTGCTCGCCGCCAGGCCGTGCGCGCGTACGGCGGCCTCGAAGCCGCGGCGGCGCAGCTCGCCGACCAGTCCCTGTCCGGCGATATGGGCGATCCGACGGTGACCTAGGCCGATGAGGTGCTCGGTGGCGAGCCGGGCGCCGCGCTCGTCGTCGTTGGCGACGAGGTCGACGCGCGGCAGCCGGGGTTCGTGGTTGCCCGCGATGACGGTCGGCAGCCGCTCGGCGACCTCGGCGAGGCCTTCGGTGTCCGGGAGCGTGCCGACGACGACGATGCCGTCGACCCGCAGCTCCTGGAAGGTCCGGGCGAAGTCCTGGCCGGCCCGCCGGTCCAGCCGGGCGTCGACCATCAGCATCCGCAGACCGTGCGCCTGCAGCAGGGAGTTCAGGCCGTCGAGGACCTCGACGAACCAGGGGTTGCGCATATCGTGCAGCAGCACGCCGACGGTGTGGGTACGGCGTGCGACGAGGCTGCGGGCCGCGGCGTTCGGCCGGTAGCCCAGCTCCTCGATGGCTTCCAGCACGGCCTGCCGCCTGGCATCGCTGACCCGCGGTGAGCCCTGCAGCACGAGCGAGACCAGCGACTTGGAGACGCCCGCACGCTCGGCGACACCGCGGATCGTCGGATGCCGGTCCGCTCCCGGCCGCACACCGGACCGCTCTGCGGACCGTCCGTCGGTGGGCTGGTTGGACCGTTCCATAGACGGAAATCCTCCCATCGGCGCAGGTCGGCGTCAATGCACAACCGTACGCACCTGCAGAATGGTTGACATGCGGACATCAGGACATGCAGGGTGCCGGTGATGGCGCCCGTTGGACCGTTCCAAACGGCGGCGTGAGGGACACGGGCTTCCCGCGCTCTCCGCCCCGGCAGCCCCATCCCCCCGTCACCCCACTCGCCTCCCCCCGCTCCCCCGCTCACCTCACCCCCGCTCGCCGCACTCGCTTCCGCCCCACAACTCGCCCATTCCCCCTCCCCTCTCCCCTCCCCTCCCTCCCCCTCCTCTCCCTCACCCCCTCGCCCCACCTCCCCTCACCGGAAAGGAACCGAGGCATGAAGATCGGTCTGATCGGCACCGGGCGCATCGGCGCGTTCCATGCCCACACCCTGCTGAGCGTCCCGGGCGTCACCGGCATCGTCGTCGCGGATGTGGACACCGCGCGCGCCGCTTCGCTGGCGGAGACCCTGGGCGTACGGTCCGCCGCGAGCATCGAGGAGATGTACGCGGACGGCCTCGACGGAGTGGTGATCACCGCCGCGACCAGCGCACACGCCGCGCTGATCCACCAGGCCCTGGACGCCGGGGTGCCGGTGTTCTGCGAGAAGCCGGTCGCGCTGGACGTGCCGGGCACCGTCGGTGTGGTGGAGCGGGCGCAGGCCGGTTCCGTGCCGGTGCAGATCGGTTTCCAGCGCCGTTTCGACGCGGGCTACCGCACCGCCCGTGCGGCGCTGCACTCCGGCGAGTTGGGCTGGCTGCACACCCTGCGCGCCTGCACCAGCGACCGGACGCCGCCGCCCGCCGGCTATATCCCCACCTCCGGCGGGCTGTTCCGGGACTGCAGCATCCATGACTTCGACATCCTGCGCTGGCTCACCGGCCGTGAGGTGGTCTCGGTCTACGCCCAGGGCGCCAACCGCGGCGCCTCCTTCTTCGCCGACGGCGACGATGTGGACACCTGCGCGGCGCTGCTGCGCTTCGACGACGACACCTTGGCCACCGTCACGGCGACCCGCTACAACGGCGCGGGCCACGACGTCCGGCTGGAGGTCTGCGGCTCCGAGGGCGCCCGCTTCGTCGGCCTCGACGACCGGGCGCCGCTGCCGTCCGCCGAGGCGAAGCTGTCGTGGCAGCGGGCGGCCGACCCGTACGCCACGTTCATGGAGCGCTTCCACGACGCCTACGTCACGGAGCTGGGCGTC
The DNA here is from genome assembly GCF_053611685.1 of Streptomyces sp. NPDC054786. NCBI lineage: Bacteria > Bacillati > Actinomycetota > Actinomycetes > Kitasatosporales > Streptomycetaceae > Streptomyces > Streptomyces sp. NPDC054786. Next base: position 133,814 of record NZ_JBSHAW010000017.1, read on the forward strand.
TTCGCCGAAGTCGTGGCGGGGCGTGCGTCGAGCCCGTGCTCGCCGGCGGAGGCGCTGGAGGCGCTGTATATCGCCGAGGCGTGCGAGCGTTCGCGACGCACCGGCGAGCCGGTCGCCGTGGCGGATGTCCGGGCCACCGCCGGTACGGCGACTCCGCGCGCGTGAGCGCCCCGGGGTCCCGTCGCTCGGGGGCCCCCGCCGTTCCCCCTCCACCACACTCCCCCGCCTCAACTCCCTTCGTCGGCACGGTCGTCGGCGCTGTCGTCGGCGCTGTCGTCGGCACGGGGGGACGCCATTGGCTGCCCCGCTTCCGTGGTCAGGTCCAGCCGCCATTCGTTGGAGCGCATCATGTGCCCCTTCGGGTACTCGAAGGCGCACTCTCCCGCGAAGGTGAATCCCGCCTTGCGGCAGACCGCGTTGGACGCGGCGTGCTCCACGGAGGGGAAGGCGTGCAGCGTGCGGTACCAGCCCTCGGCGCCGGCCGCCGCGATGACCTTGCGCGCCGCTGCCACGGCGATGCCCCGGCCCTGGAACTCGGGCAGCACGCCCCAGCCCGTTTCGTACGCCTTCTCTCCGCGCCGGCTCAGCTCCCAGAAGCCTATGGATCCGACCACCGCGCCCTCGGGTTCGAGGATGATGCGGAACATCTGCCCCACCCCGCCGAGGTCGAGGTAGCGCGTATGCCGGGCGAGCAGTTGTTCCTCGGTCTCCGGGCCGCCCAGATGGTGGGTCATCTCCGGTGTGTTGGTCCTGTGCAGCAGTGCGAGGTCGGCCGTCGTCCACGGCTCGATCCGCACCCGCGGCAGATCCGAGTCGTCACTCTCCGTAATCGAGGTCATGTCTGAACTGTAAGGGCACCCACTGACAATCCGGCGGGCGCGGCGGATGAGGCCCGGCCGCTCCACCCCTCGCCGCGGCCTTCGTCGCCCTCCTTGGGCGTCCCGCTCTCGCCCTCGCCGCTTTCCTCCGGCCGTTCGCGCAGGGTGCGGCGGCGGGCGGCCCACTGGATCGTGGCGCCGACCGCGGCGACCGCGCAGGAGACGCCGAAGCCGATGCCGGCGGCGTAGAGCGGGCGGCCGGTGGTGGCGCTGCCGACATAGCCGAGGCCGACCGAGTACGTCGCCCAGGTCGCCTCGGCGATAGCGGCGCCGAGCGCGTATTTGCGCAGTGGGTAGCGCAGCACCCCGGATGCCAGGGCGCCGGCGATCCGGCCGCTGGGCAGGAACCGTACGGCGATCACGAACGGCAGGCCGTAGCGCTGGATGTGGTGGGAGGTCCATTCCAGCAGGGCCCGGCGGCGGGGGTTGCGGCGCATCCAGTTGCGTACGGGTTCGCCGAACCGCCGTGCGGCGAGGTACATCAGGAGGTCTCCCAGCAGTGCGCTGCCGCCGACGATCAGCAGGATCAGGGGGAGGAACAGGTCGCCGCGGGAGGCGAGTACGCCGACGGAGACGAGCAGGGCGGAGTTGGGGATCAGTGGTGGCAGCGTGGTGAGCACCAGCAGGCCGTAGAGGGCGAGTACGTCCATACGGCCGCCTCCTCGGAGCCACCCCGAGCCCCTCTCCCAGGCTGACGCGTGGTGGGGCGCACGGCAACGTGATGGGCGCGGCGCAAGGCTGGATTGATACCCCCTAGGGGTATACAGTGCTTAAGGTCGGGAGACACCGGCAGCCGCCGGGGCCTCTCGCGGTGCGCTACGGCACCCCGACACTGGCACCACACGGAACACATCGGCACCACAAGGAGAATCCCCATGGCCGAGAACAGCGCCTGCTGCACCCCCGAAAGCTCCTGCCACTCCGGCGGCACCGACGTCCAGGTCGGCGAGGTGACCACCACGTACAAGGTCACCGGCATGACCTGCGGTCACTGCGAGGGGGCGGTGTCGTCCGAGATCGGCGAGCTCGCCGGGGTCAGCTCGGTGCAGGCGGTCGCGGCCACCGGCCTGGTCACCGTCACATCCAAGGCACCGCTGGACGAGGAGGCCGTGCGGGCGGCCGTCGACGAGGCGGGCTACGAGCTCGTGGGGCAATCGGCCTGATCCCGGTGTCCCCGTCCACCGCACAGGCGCAGGTCGAACTCGCCGTCGGCGGGACGACCTGCGCTTCGTGCGCCGCGCGCGTCGGGAAGAAGCTCAACCGCGTGGACGGGGTGGCGGCCACGGTCAACTACGCGACCTTCGTGGTTGCCAACAGCCTGCGGCTACGAAATTTCACATAGCCCTTACAACTGACACAACACCCATACCCGAGGGCCTTGATCTCCAGATCGAGGCTCTTGACCGCATTCGCCCCTGTATGGCAAGAGACCCAGATCACACTCATCGGAACGTAACCATTGAGGGGGGTCGTGAGTCTAACCGGGCAGTGCAGGCACCCCGGCGGGGCTTGCACTGCAACAGCCGTGCCGATCTTGGGGGATCGTGCCCGGCTACGCGTGGCCGGGGCGACGTGCCCGGGGAGCTTTGAGCGGCCCTCCCGAATGTGCGCGTCCCGGCAGATCGCGGTGCAACCCGGAACGCCCGGACGGATCCCGTGGGGGGAATCCAACCGGGACACGGGAAGCGCCCCGCACTCTGGACCCGTGGGGGGATCCGGAGGCGGGGCGCTTTCTCTTTGCGCGGGGTGGCCTGCCCTCAGGGGGCGGCGGTCAGCGCTCCTCGACCGGCACGAAGTCGCGCTCGACGACGCCGGTGTAGATCTGCCGCGGGCGGCCGATGCGGGAGCCGGGCTCCTTGATCATCTCGTGCCACTGGGCGATCCAGCCGGGCAGCCGGCCGAGCGCGAAGAGCACGGTGAACATCTCGGTCGGGAAGCCCATGGCCCGGTAGATCAGGCCGGTGTAGAAGTCGACGTTCGGGTAGAGCTTGCGCTCGACGAAGTAGTCGTCGGAGAGCGCGTGCTCCTCCAGCTTGAGGGCGATGTCCAGCAGCTCGTCGGACTTGCCGAGGGCGGAGAGGACATCGTGCGCCGCCGCCTTGATGATCTTCGCGCGGGGGTCGAAGTTCTTGTAGACGCGGTGCCCGAAGCCCATGAGCTTCACGCCGTCTTCCTTGTTCTTCACCTTGCGGATGAAGGAGTCGACGTCGCCGCCGCTGGCCTGGATGCCCTCCAGCATCTCCAGCACGGACTGGTTGGCACCGCCGTGCAGGGGGCCCCACAGGGCGTTGATGCCGGCGGAGATCGAGGCGAAGAGGTTCGCCTGCGAGGAACCGACCAGGCGGACCGTGGAGGTGGAGCAGTTCTGCTCGTGGTCCGCGTGCAGGATCAGCAGCTTGTCGAGGGCGCTGACCACCACCGGGTCGAGGTCGTAGTCCGCGGCGGGCACCGAGAAGGTCATACGCAGGAAGTTCTCGACGTACCCGAGGTCATTGCTCGGGTAGACGACCGGGTGGCCGACCGACTTCTTGAACGCGTAGGCCGCGATCGTCGGGAGCTTGGCCAGCAGCCGGATCGTGGAGATGTGGCGCTGCTGCTCGTCGAACGGGTTGTGGCTGTCCTGGTAGAAGGTCGACAGGGCGCTGACGACCGAGGACAGCATCGCCATCGGGTGGGCATCCCGGGGGAAGCCGTCGTAGAAGCGCTTGACGTCCTCGTGGAGCAGGGTGTGGTACGTGATGTCCTGCTTGAAGTTCGCCAGCTCATCGACGGTGGGCAGCTCACCGTGGATGAGGAGGTACGCGGTCTCGACGAACGTGCTGCGCTCTGCGAGCTGCTCGATCGGGTAGCCGCGGTAGCGAAGAATCCCGTTCTCACCATCGAGATAGGTGATCGCGGATTTATACGCCGCGGTGTTGCCGTAACCGGAATCCAGGGTCACCAGACCGGTCTGGGCGCGCAGCTTCGAGATATCGAAGCCCTTGTCGCCAACGGTGCTGTCGACGACCGGGTAGCTGTATTCGCCGTCCCCGTAACGCAGTACTACAGAGTTGTCGCTCACGTCATCCCTCACCGACGTTGTGCCTCTTCTTCGAGGTGCCCTGACTGCCTATACCTTCCCCCATTTGGGCCTTGGATGTGCACTCGGGGTCGGCCATAGGGCCTCACAGCGGCACTCAGTGCCGCCTGAGTGCCCATCCTGCCCCCCTTCGCCCCGAATACGAAAGAGGAGTGACCTCACATCGCACCGGCGAGCCGGTGATCGAGCGCCGTACACCGCCGACCGGCGGATACCGTGCGGACGGCCTGTCCCAGGGCCTTACGGGAGCCGACCAGCACCACCAAGCGCTTTGCCCGGGTCACAGCGGTATACAACAAATTGCGCTGCAGCATCATCCAGGCACTGGTGGTGACCGGAATCACCACCGCTGGATACTCACTACCCTGCGAGCGATGGATCGTCACGGCATAGGCGTGGGCGAGTTCATCGAGTTCGTCGAAGTCATAGGGAACCTCCTCGTCCTCGTCCGTGCGCACGGTCAGCCGCTGTTCGTCGGAGTCCAGGGCGGTGACCACGCCGACCGTGCCGTTGAAGACGCCATTGAGTCCTTTCTCGTAGTTGTTCCTGATCTGGGTGACCTTGTCGCCGACGCGGAAGACCCGGCCGCCGAAGCGGCGCTCGGGCAGATCGGGGCGGGCGGGGGTGACGGCCTGCTGGAGCAGGCCGTTCAGGGCGCCCGCACCGGCCGGGCCGCGGTGCATCGGGGTGAGGACCTGGATGTCCCGGCGCGGGTCGAGGCCGAACTTCGCCGGGATCCGGCGGGCCACGACATCCACCGCCAGCCGTCCGGCCTCCTCCGCGTCCTCTTCGGCGAACAGGAAGAAATCCGTCATTCCGGTGGTCAGGGGCGGGATGCCGGAGTTGATGCGGTGGGCGTTGGTGACCACCCCGGACTGCTGGGCCTGCCGGAAGATCCGGGTCAGCCGGACGGCCGGGACCGGGCCGGACCCGTCGAGCAGATCGCGCAGCACCTCGCCCGCGCCCACCGACGGCAGCTGGTCGACATCCCCGACCAGCAGCAGATGGGCGCCCGGCGGCACCGCCTTGACCAGCTTGTTGGCGAGCAGCAGATCCAGCATCGAGGCCTCGTCGACGACCACCAGATCGGCGTCCAGCGGCCGGTCCGCGTCATAGGCGGCGTCCCCGCCGGGCTTGAGCTCCAGGAGGCGGTGGACCGTGGAGGCCTCCGCGCCGGTCAGCTCCGAGAGCCGCTTGGCCGCCCGGCCCGTGGGCGCCGCCAACACCACCTTGGCCTTCTTGGCGCGGGCCAGCTCGACGACGGACCGGACGGTGAAGGACTTGCCGCAGCCCGGCCCGCCGGTGAGCACCGCGACCTTCTGCGTCAGCGCCAGCCGCACCGCCTGCTGCTGCTCGGGGGCCAGCTCGGCGCCCGTCCGCCGCGCCAGCCAGGCCAGCGCCTTGTCCCAGACGACGTCCCGGAACGCCGGCATCCGGTCCTCGTCCGTGCGCAGCAGCCGGGTCAGCCGGCCGGCCAGGGAGATCTCGGCGCGGTGGAAGGGCACCAGGTAGACGGCGGTGACCGGCGGTGCACCGTCCGCGCCGCCCGGCACCTGCTCGCGGACCACCCCCTCCGGGTCGGCGGCCAGTTCGCCCAGACAGTCGATGACCAGGCCGGTGTCCACCTGGAGCAACTTCACCGCGTCGGCGATCAGTTGATCCTCGGGGAGGAAGCAGTGGCCCTGGTCCGTGGACTGCGACAGCGCATATTGCAGGCCCGCCTTGACCCGGTCCGGGCTGTCGTGCGGAATGCCCACGGACTGGGCGATGCGGTCGGCGGTCAGGAACCCGATGCCCCACACGTCGGCGGCCAGGCGGTAGGGCTCGTTGCGGACGACGGAGATGGAGGCGTCGCCGTACTTCTTGTAGATCCGCACCGCGATGGAGGTGGACACACCGACGCCCTGGAGGAAGATCATGACCTCCTTGATGGCTTTCTGTTCCTCCCACGCCGCGCCGATCATCTTCGTCCGCTTGGGGCCCAGCCCCGGTACTTCGACCAGGCGCCGGGGCTCGCTCTCGATGACGTCGAGGGTGTCCGTGCCGAAGTGTTCGACGATGCGGTCGGCGATCCGCGGGCCGATGCCCTTGATCAGGCCGGAGCCCAGATAGCGGCGGATGCCCTGGATCGTGGCGGGCAGGACGGTGGTGTAGTTCTCGACGGTGAACTGCTTGCCGTACTGGGGGTGGGAGCCCCAGCGGCCTTCCATGCGCAGCGACTCCCCCGGCTGCGCCCCGAGCAGCGCGCCGACGACGGTCAGCAGATCGCCCGCGCCGCGCCCCGTGTCGACCCGCGCGACCGTGTAGCCGCTCTCCTCATTGGCGTAGGTGATCCGCTCCAGGACCCCTTCGATCACGGCTGCGTTGACCATGAACCGACCGTACCGCCGGGGTCTGACAGCCTGACACCGCGCCGGGAGGCGGGACGTCCGGATCACCATCGAGGGGCCCGTCCGATGGTCGGGCCCCTCGATTCCCCCTCCACGCCGGCCCCGGCCCCCCCGGGCCCCTCCCCTTCGGGACCAGCGTCAGCTATGACCTTTGTGGACGGCCAACGGTTGCGCGCATCCGCTGAGTTATTTCTCCGGCACACGCTGTGCGCCGTGCCTCGTCAGGCCACGTGCGTCCGGAAGCGCTCCACGATCTCGGCCAGCACTTCCGTGCCGTCCCGTGCCCACAGCGCCGGGTGGAAGATCTCCACCTCGATGGGCCCCCGGTAGCCGGCCGCCTCGACCCGCTCCCGGAACCACCGCAGATCCACCGCGCCGTCCCCGAGCTGCCCACGCCCCAGCAGGACGCCCTCGGGCAGCGGGGTGACCCAGTCGGCGAGCTGGAAGGCGGCGAGCCGCGAGCCGGCTTCCCCGCCGGTGCCGCCCGCGCGGCCGATCTGGGTGCCGACGGTGTCGTCCCACCACAGGTGGTAGGTGTCGACGACCACGCCCACCTGCCCGACGGGGAACCGCTCGGCGAGGTCCAGGGCCTGGGCGAGCGTGGAGACCACGCAGCGGTCCGCCGCGTACATCGGGTGCAGGGGTTCGACCGCCAGCCGGACGCCCCGCTGTGCGGCGTACGGGCCCAACTCGCCCAGTGCGTCGGCGACCCGCTCCCGGGCGCCGGACAGATCCCGGCTGCCGGGCGGCAGTCCGCCGGAGACGAGGACCAGGGTGTCCGTCCCGAGGGTGGCCGCCTCGTCGACGGCCGCGCGGTTGTCGTCCAGGGCGGCCGCCCGCTCGCCCGGGTCCAGCGCGGTGAGGAACCCGCCCCGGCACAGGCTGGTGACCCGCAGCCCGGCGTCCCGTACGAGCCGGGCGGCCGCGGCCACCCCGTACTCCTGTACCGGGGCGCGCCACAGCCCCACGCCCCGTACGCCGGCCCGCGCGCAGCCGTCGGCCAGTTCGGGCAGCGACCACTGCCGGACGGTCTCCTGGTTGAGGCTGAGACGGTCGAGGGGCCGGGAGGTGCCGTCGCTCATGTGTCCTCCGCCCCGTATACCGCGAGCAGTTTCCGCATCCGGTGGGCGGCGAGCTCCGGGTCGGGGAACAGGCCGAGCCCGTCGGCGAGTTCGTGGGCGCGCCGCAGGTGCGGCAGGGAGCGGGCCGACTGCAGACCGCCGACCATGGTGAAGTGGGACTGGTGGCCCGCCAGCCAGGCGAGCCAGACGACGCCGGTCTTGTAGTAGCGGGTGGGTGCCTGGAAGAGGTGCCGGGAGAGCGCGACGGTGGGGTCCAGGACGGCCCGGAATCCCGCGGTGTCCCCGCGCTCGAGGCGGCGTACGGCTTCGGCGGCGGGCCGGGCGAGCGGGTCGAAGATGCCCAGCAGCGCATGGCTGAAGCCGTGGTCGTCACCCGCGATCAGCTCCGGGTAGTGGAAGTCGTCGCCGGTGTAGCAGCGCACCGTCGCCGGCAGCCGGCGGCGCAGCCGCACTTCGCGGGCGGCGTCCAGGAGGGAGACCTTGACGCCGTCCACCTTGCCGGGGTGGTCGGTGATGAGGGCGAGGAAGGTCTCCGTGGCGGCGTCGAGTTCCCCGCTGCCCCAGTAGCCCGCCAGCGCCGGGTCGAACATCGGGCCGAGCCAGTGCAGGATCACCGGCCGGGTGGCCTGGCGCAGCAGGTGGCCGTAGAGCTCGCGGTAGTCCTCCGGGCCGGTGGCGGCCGCGGCCAGCTGACGGGACGCCATCAGGACCGGGCGGCCGCCGGCGTCCTCGACGAGCCCGAGCTGTTCCTCGTACGCGCCGCGGATGCGGGCCAGGGACGCTTCGTGCGGCGGCAGTTGGTCGGTTCCGGCGCCGCAGGCGAGCAGGCCGCCGACCGCTGCGGCCTCGGCGGCGGAGCGGCGGATCAGCTCGGCGGCGGTGCCCCAGTCCAGGCCCGCACCGCGCTGTGCGGTGTCCATCGCCTCGGCCACGCCCAGGCCGTGCGACCACAGGTGGTGCCGGAAGGCGAGGGTGGCGTCCCAGTCGACGGCGGCCGGGCCGTCCGGGGTGGTGTCGGCGCAGGGATCGGCGACGACATGGGCGGCGGCGAAGACCGTACGGGAGCGCAACGGGGGCCGCGCGGACGCCGGTCGGGTAACGGAGCCGGCGACGGGCAGGGAGGGGTCCGCCGGCGCGTTCACCGGCCCCGCTCCGGTACGTCCAGGCGGCGGCCCTCCGCCGCGGACCGCATGCCCAGTTCGGCGAGCTGGACGCCGCGGGCGCCCGCCGCCAGGTCCCAGCGCCAGGGCTCGTCGCACACGACATGCCGCAGGAACAGCTCCCACTGCGTCTTGAACGCGTTGTCGTAGGCGTCGTTGTCGGGGACCTCGTGCCACTGCGCGCGGAACGGCTCGGACGCGGGCAGGTCGGGGTTCCAGACCGGCTTGGGGGTGTGGGCACGGTGCTGGACCCGGCAGTGCCGCAGCCCCGCGACGGCCGACCCTTCGGTGCCGTCGACCTGGAACTCGACCAGTTCGTCGCGGTGCACCCGGACCGCCCAGGAGGAGTTGATCTGGGCGACGATGCCGCCGGGCAGCTCGAAGATGCCGTAGGCGGCGTCGTCGGCGGTGGCCTCGTACGGGGTGGCCGACTCGTCCCAGCGGCGCGGGATGTGCGTGGCCAGATGCGCCTGGACGGTTCTGACCGGCCCGAACAGCTCGTGCAGGACGTACTCCCAGTGCGGGAACATATCGGCCGCGATGCCGCCGCCGTCCTCGGCGCGGTAGTTCCAGGAGGGGCGCTGCGCCTGCTGCCAGTCGCCTTCGAAGACCCAGTAGCCGAACTCGCCCCGTACGGACAGGATGCGGCCGAAGAAGCCGCCCTCGACGAGGCGGCGGAGCTTGCGCAGGCCGGGCAGGAAGAGCTTGTCCTGGACGACGCCGTTCTTGACGCCCGCCTCCTGGGCCAGCCGGGCCAGTTGCAGTGCGCCCGCGAGGCTGCTCGCGGTGGGCTTTTCGACGTAGAGGTGCTTTCCGGCGGCAATCGCTTTCTTCACGGCCTCCTCGCGGGCGGCGGTGACCTGGGCGTCGAAGTAGATGCCGATGGTGTCGTCGCCCAGTACGGCGTCGAGGTCGCAGCTCCAGTGCTCCAGGCCGTGCCGTTCGGCCAGTGCCCGCAGCTTGGGCGCGGTGCGGCCGACGAGCACCGGTTCGGGCCAGATCACCGTCCCGTCGGCCAGTTCGAGGCCGCCCTGTTCCCGCAGGGCGAGGAGGGAGCGGACCAGATGCTGGCGATGCCCCATGCGTCCGGTCACGCCGTTCATGGCGATGCGTACGGTCGTGCGTGTCACGGCCCGGCCCCTCTCGCTCACAGCAGGATGGGAATCACGCTTCAGTGAAGCGGCCGCCGGGCGGCCTGGCGACGCCGCGCGCCGAATTGACGGTGGTCGAATCGGCCTCGGCCGCCTATCCTTGACTCAGTCAAGGGTGAGGGGTTGGCCATGATCACCGGGACACCGTCCGGCACGACATCCGGTCCGCCGTCCGGCGCGCCGCGCGGGGCGGTGCCCGACGCCGCGGCCGACGTTCGTGAGCTGCGCAGATTCAACCGCTTCTATACGAACCTGATCGGCGCCCTCGACTACGGGCGGCATCTGTACACCCCGTTCACCCTCACCGAGGCCCGGGTGCTCTACGAGGTCGCCAACCATCCGCGGGTGGACGCCGCGGATCTGCGTGCCTCGCTGTCGCTGGACGCCGGTTATCTCAGCCGGCTGCTCGGCAGGTTCGAGGACCGCGAGCTGATCATCCGCGGCAGGTCCGAGCAGGATCCCCGGCGGCAGCGCATCACGCTGACCGAGGGCGGCCGGGAGGCGGCCGGCGTGCTGGAGGAGCGTTCCCAGGACGCCGCGGGGTCGCTGCTGAGACAGCTGCCGGCCGGCGACCGCGCCCGCCTGGTGGACGCGATGCGCACCATCCGCGCCCTGCTCGACGAGCGCGCGGAGCAGCCGGCCCAGGACCGCAGGCCCGAGGTCGGGCTGCGCACGTCCGGCCCCGGGGACCTCGGCTGGATGGTGGAGCGCAACGCCACGCTCTACGCCGCCGAGTACGGCTTCGATCTGAGCTATGAGGCGCTGGTGGCCCGGATCGTGGCGGAGTACGCCGAGGACTTCGACCCGCGCTGGGACCGCACCTGGATAGCGGAGCTGGGCGGGGAGCGGGTGGGCGCGGTGATGTGCGTACGGGACGGCAGGCCGGGGGTGGCCAGGCTGCGGCTGCTGCTCGTGGAGCCGGGCGCCCGTGGCCACGGGGTGGGGCGTCAACTCGTCGACGCCTGTGTGGAGTTCGCACGGGACGCCGGGTACGGCGAGATGGTGCTGTGGACCAATTCCGTCCTCGGCGCGGCCCGCGGCATCTATCAGCGGGCCGGATTCGAGCTGGTCGCCGAGTCGCCGCACCACAGCTTCGGGCAGGACCTGGTCGGCCAGGACTGGCGGCTGGCGCTGTAGGGCCGCGGGCGGCCGGCGCGGTAAGGCCGTGGGCGGCCGGCGCCGTGAGACCGCGGGCGGCCGGTGCGGGCACGGGGGGCGATGAAGGCGCGGAGGGCGGGAAGGACGGGAAGGACAGCGATGACGTAGATGACGTGAGCGACGCGAAGGAGCACGGGCATGGCCACCACGGACCGCGCGGACGGCGGGACCCCTGCGATGCGGTATGCGTTTTCGACCCTCGGTGTGCCGGGGATGCCGGTGGCCGAGGTGCTGCGGCTGGCCATCGATGCCGGGTATCAGGGGGTGGAGCTGCGGGCCCATCCGGAGGAACCGGTGCATCCGCTGATCGGGATGCGGGAACGGGCCGCGGTGCGCGGACAGTTCGCGGACGCCGGGGTGGAGATCCTGGCGGTGGCCGGGTACGCCCAGGTCGCCGCCGCCCGGGATGCGGCGGGCGAGGAGGAGCTGGCACACGAGCTGACCGAGCTGGTGTTCCTCGCCGCCGATCTGGGGGCGCCGTACGTCCGGGTCTTCCCCGGCGGCGGGGACCGGCCGGCGGCGGAGGCGGACGCGGACGCCGCCCGCCGGCTCGCCGCGGTGGCGCCGCTCGCGGCCGAGCGGGGCGTCCGGGTCCTGATGGAGACCCATGACTCGCACCGGACGGGCGCGGCCGCCGCCCGTGTGCTGGGGCTCGTGGGCCATCGCCGGATCGGGGCGCTGTGGGATGTGATGCACAGCTGGCTGGGCGGCGAGGAGCCCGTCGACACCCATGCCGCGCTCGCCCCGCATCTGGGCTATGTGCAGGTCAAGGACGTCGCCTCGGCCGAGGAGCGCACCCCGCTCCCGCTCGGCGCCGGCACCCTGCCGCTGGCGGCCGCGCTGGCCACCCTCGGCCGGGAGCCCGCGGATGCCCACGGTCCCGTGCCGGCCCCCGAGGGCACCTACGACCAGGGCTCGGGAGGCTGGCTCTGCTGGGAGTACGAGAAGCGCTGGTACCCGGAGGCGGCCGACCTCCCCGCCCTCCTGGCCCCGGGCCGCGCCTACCTCCAGCGGCTCCTCGGCCGGCCCGCCGTCTCCTGACCGCGGGCCTTTCCGCCCGACGTGCCATCACATATCCCCGCCCGCCCCGCAATACCTGGGCGCCACCACGGATCGAGTCATTGACCGACAATAGTTTTCCGGCTATCCGTGTCTCCTTGGAAGTTTCCTTCAATGAGCCGAGGAAGCCCTCCGGAAGGAGCGCACATGCACTCCAGACGTACCGTCCTGACCACCGCTGCCGCCGCTGCCGCCGCCGCGGGCACCGCCGCCGCACACGCCGCGGTGCCCTCCATCGGACACCAACCCTCCTCCCCCGCTTCCGCCCCCTCCGCCGCCACCCGGGCCCGGCTGCGCCGCCTCATCTCCCGTATGACGCCGGAGGAGAAGGCCGGGCAGCTCTTCGTCATGCGGGTCTACGGGCACTCCGCCACCGACCCCGACCCGGCCGATGCCGCCGCGAACCAGGAGGAGATCGGGGTCGCCAACGCCGCCGAGCTGATCGCCAAATACCACGTCGGCGGCATCATCTACTTCGGCTGGGCGCACAACACCCGTGAGCCGCACCAGATCGCCGACCTGTCCAACGGCATCCAGAAGGCCGCCGCCGCCCAGCGCGTCCCCGTCCCGCTGCTGATCTCCACGGACCAGGAACACGGCATAGTGGCCCGCGTCGGCGCGCCCGCCACGCTCTTCCCCGGGGCGATGGCGCTCGGCGCGGGCGGCTCCCGCGACGATGCGCGCACGGCGGCCGGGATCGGCGGCCAGGAGCTGTACGCCATGGGCATCCGGCAGGACTACGCGCCGGACGCCGATGTCAACGTCAATCCCGCCAACCCGGTCATCGGCGTACGGTCCTTCGGCGCGAACCCGCAGGCCGTGGCCCGTATGGTGGCCGCCGAGGTGAAGGGCTATCAGGGCGCCGGGATCGCCTCCTGCGCCAAGCACTTCCCCGGGCACGGCGACACCGACACCGACAGCCATGTCGGGCTGCCGTACATCCACCACACCGCCGAGGAGTGGGAGCGGCTGGACGCGCCGCCCTTCAAGGCCGCGATCGCCGCCGGAATCGATTCGATCATGACGGCGCACATCGTCGTGCCCGCCTTCGACCCGAGTGAGGACCCGGCCACCCTCTCCCGTCCGATCCTCACCGGCATTCTGCGCGAACGCCTCGGCTACGACGGTGTGGTGGTGACGGACTCCCTCGGCATGGAGGGCGTCCGGAAGAAGTACGGCGACGCCCGGGTGCCGGTGCTCGCCCTCAAGGCCGGTGTCGACCAGCTGCTGAACCCTCCGGACCTCTCCGTCGCGCATGCCGCCGTCCTCAAGGCGCTCGACGAGGGCGAGCTGACCGAGCGGGACCTCGACGCCAAGCTGCTGCGCATCCTGCTGCTCAAGGAGCGGCGCGGGCTGTTCAAGGACCCGTACACCACCCACCACGCGGTGGACCGGGTGGTCGGCACCCGCAGTCATCTGGCCACCGCGGACCGGATCGCGGACCGCACCACCACGCTGCTGCGCAACGACACCGGGATCCTGCCGCTGTCCCGGCGACGGGAGCGCCGGGTGCTGGTGGCGGGCGTCGATGCGGCCGCGCCGTCGGGCACCGGCGGGCCGCCCACCACGGTCCTGGCGAAGGCCCTCACCGAGCTGGGCTTCATGGCCACCGCGCTCTCCACGGGCGCGGCGCCGAGCCGGCAGCAGATCGACGAGGCGGTGGCGGCGCTCGGCGAGCGGGACGCGGTGGTGGTGGCGACGTACAACGTGAGCGCGGACTCGAGCCAGCGGAAGCTGGTCACCGCGCTGCTGGCCACGGGCAAGCCGGTGGTGCAGCTGGCGGTCCGCAACCCGTATGACATCGCCCAGCTGGACGGTGTCAGGGCGGCCCTGGCGAGCTACTCATGGACGGATGTGGAGCTGCGGGCGGCGGCCCGGGTGATCGCCGGGCGGCGGGACCCGGCGGGCAGGCTGCCGGTCGCGATAATGCGCGCCGACGCCCCGGCGCAGCCGCTCTACCGGATCGGCCACGGTCTGACGTACTGAGCGAGGCGGCCGCGGGACGGATACGGACACGGCGCGCTCCCCTTCGCGGGGAACGCGCCGTGTCCGTCACCTCGCTACGGCCTCACGGCCTCAGCATCGGCATCCGCCGGACCTCCTGGTTGTCCAGCCTCTTGTCGTTCGGCGCCAGCGGTGCGGCCTTGCCGTCCGGGGCCCGGACACCGGCCCAGTCTAGGAGTTCGGCGGTGGCCCTGGTGCGGTCGGCCTCCGTCAGCTTCTCGATGTTCGAGCCGTGGTTGCCGCCGGGCACGGTGAAGACATACGAGTCCCGGGCGCCCTTGCCGACCTCGAAGTGCTCCGAACTCCACGGGTCGTACTGGCCGTTGACGAACATCATCCGGTTCGCGTGGTGACGCACCCAGTGATCGACGTCGGGCATCGCGCGCTTGTCGAAGCGCATCGGGATGTCCTTCGGCACGAACGACCGGGAGTTGTTGATCCCGGGGTACTTCAGCAGGTCGGCCAGCTGCGGATAGCCGTAGCCGGGCTCACCGAGCTGGGTGCCCGCCTGGTAGTAGTACGGCGTGTACGGCTCCATGCCCTGGTCGGTGTAGCTGTCGAAGCCGCCGACCTTGTCCATCCACTTCCACAGGTCGTCCGTGGAGACGGTCGGCTTGGGCACCTCGGCGCAGGCGGTCTCGGCCGGCTGGTACTGCCAGAATCCGAACACCAGGTCCGTGACCATGACTTCATAGGCCCGGTCGGCGTTGCCGACGGTCTTGAAGGTCTGCTTCTCCTTGTCGGCCCAGGCCTGGAAGCGCTCCACCATCTCCCCGCGGCGCACCAGGGCCTCGCGCTCGATGGCGGCGAGGTCGGCGCGGCACTGCGCGGTCCCGACGGTCTTGAAGAACCGGTCGTACGCCGAGTCCTCGTCGTTGCGTACGTCGTTGGGCGCGACATAGGCGACGGTGCCGTTCATGTCGTGCGGGAAGAAGCGGCGGTAGTACGTCGCCGTCATACCGCCCTTGCTGCCGCCGGTGTCGATCCAGTTCTTGCCGTAGATCCGGTGCAGCGCCTCGAAGATGCGGTGCTGGTCGTTGGCGGCCTGCCGGATGTCCAGCTTCTTCCAGTCCGTGGGCGCGGGCCGCGACGGGGTGAAGTAGCGGTATTCCAGGGAGACCTGATTGCCGTCGATGATCTTGGTGGGCTCGCTGCGGGACGGCGTGGTGTTGACGTTGTAGCCGGAGGTGAAGAACACCGTCGGACGGTCCACCGACTTGTGCAGCACGGTCAGCCGCTGCTGGAAGGTCCCCTTCTCGGGGTGCCGGTGGTCGATCGGCTGTGTGTAGTTCAGGACGAAGTAGCGGTAGCCGTCGACCGGCTTCTCCTCGACGAGGCTCATCCCCCGGATCGCCAGGATCCGGTCCTTGATGTCCTCGGTCTTCGGCTCGGCGGCGGTGGCCGCCCCTGCCGACGCGCTGCCGGCTCCCGCCGTGCCTATGAGCACCGCGAGCGACAGCAGCCATCTGGTGGCCTTGCGCATGCACCCTCCCCTTGGGATAGCAAAGGTCGGGCTGAACCTATCGGCGCGGCGGGGGTGCCACCAGCCCCCGGCGCCGTTCGGCGGATCGGCCTCACGCCGCACCGGCTGCCCCGCCGGGACCGCCGGGCCGGGCCCGGCACCCCCACCGGCCTGGGGCCCGGGGCCCCAGGCCTCATCTCAGGCACGGCCCCGCGGGCCGCGGCGCCGGGGCCCGGATTCAAGGGCCGGGCCCCGTGCCTCAGGCCGCCAGTTCCTCCTCCTCGCCGGTGAAGGTGCGCCACAGCTCCGCGTAGCGGCCGTCACGGGCCAGCAGTTGGGCATGGCTGCCGTCCTCGGCGATCCGGCCGCGGTCGAGCAGCACCACGCGGTCGGCGCGGGCCGCGGTGGTCAGCCGGTGGGCGACGACGAGGGTGGTACGGCGTCCGACGAGGCGGTCGGTGGCCTGGTTGACGACCGCTTCGGTCGCCAGGTCCAGGGAGGCGGTGGCCTCGTCCAGCAACAGCACGTCCGGGTCGACGAGTTCGGCACGGGCGAGCGCCAGCAGCTGACGCTGGCCGGCCGAGAGATTACGGCCGCGCTCGGCGACCTCGTGGAGGTAGCCGCCGTCGAGGGTCGCGATCATCGCATGGGCGCCGACGGCCCGCGCGGCGGCCTCCACCTCGGCATCGGTGGCATCCGGGCGACCGTAGGCGATGGCGTCACGGACCGTGCCGGCGAACAGGTAGGACTCCTGCGGGACCACGCCGAGGCGGCGGCGGTAGCCGGTCAGATCCAGCTCGCGCAGATCGGTGCCATCGATGCGGACCGCGCCCCCGGACGGGTCGTAGAACCGCGCGACCAGCTTGACCAGGGTGGACTTGCCGGCGCCGGTCTCTCCGACGAAGGCCACGGTCTGGCCGGCCGGGATGGTCAGATCGACGCCGGCCAGCGCCGGCTCGTCGCCCTCGCCGTAGTGGAAGTGCACCCCGTCGAAGGCGATGTCGCCCCGCAGCGCGGGCACCTCGCGGGGCCGCTCGGCGGCCGGGGTGGTGGTCGGCTCGCGCAGCAGCTCCTGGATCCGGCCGAGTGAGACGGACGCCTGCTGGTAGCCGTCGAAGACCTGGGAGAGCTGCTGGACGGGGGCGAAGAACAGGTCGATGTAGAGCAGGTAGGCGACCAGCGCACCGGCGGTGAGGGTGTGGGAGCCGACCCGGTCGGCGCCGACGATCAGCACCAGCGCCGCCGCCACGGACGACAGCAGCTGGACGAAGGGGAAGTAGAGGGATATCAGGAACTGGCCGCGGACCCGCGCCTGGCGGTAGGCGTCGCTACGGGCGGCGAACCGCTCCGCGCCCCGCCGCTCGCGCCGGAACGCCTGGACGATCCGCAGGCCGGCCACGCTCTCCTGGAGATCGCCGTTGACGACGCTGATCCGCTCGCGGGCCAGCTCGTACGCCTTCACGCTCTGCTTGCGGAAGAAGTACGTGCCGATGATCAGCGGCGGGAGGGTGGCGAAGACGACCAGCGCCAGCTGGATGTCGATGGCCAGCAGCGCAACGAGTATGCCGAAGAAGGTCAGCATCGAGACCAGGGCGGTGACCAGGCCGGTCTGCAGGAACGTCGACAGCGCGTCCACGTCGGTGGTCATCCTGGTCATGATCTTGCCGGTCAGCTCGCGCTCGTAGTAGTCGAGCCCGAGGCGCTGGAGCTGCGCGAAGATCTTGAGGCGGAGCGAGTAGAGGACCCGCTCGCCGATGCGTCCGGTCATGCGGTTGCCGCCGATCTGCGCGGCCCACTGCGCGAGCACCACGATCAGGGCGAGCCCGGCGGCCGTCCAGACACCGGCCAGCGCACCGAGACGGACGCCCTCGTCGATGCCCTGCCGGATCAGCACCGGCAGCAGCAGCCCGGCCAGTGCGTCCGCGGCGACCAGGGCCAGCGCGAAGGCCAGCGGCCCGCCGAAGCCGTGCAGCAGCCGGCGCAGGCCGTAGGCGCGCTCGGGGCGCACGGCCTGGTCCTCGTCGATGTCCGGGGTGTCCGCCGCGGGCGGCAGCGCGGCGACCTGGGCGAGCAGTTCGGGGGTCGCGGGCAGCCCGGCCATCGCGGCGCCGATACCGGGCCCGGCCGCGACGGCCGCGCGGGCCGCCATCCCGGCGCCGCCCGCCTCGGCCTCCTGCTCACGGCGGACCCACAGCTCGGGGGTGATGGTGCCGCCCGTCCCGGACCGGCCGGCCGCGCGGTCCCCGTCGGGTTCGGCGGCGTCCGCCGCCGGCTCCGGTTCCAGCAGGCCGCCGGCGGCGAACTCACCGCCGAAGGCCCCGGCCAGCTCGCCCGCCGGGTCCCGCTCGACGCCGCCCAGCTCCTCCGGGTCGGTCAGCAGCCTGCGGTAGAGCGGACAGCGGTCCTCCAGTTCCTCCTGGGTGCCGATGTCGACCAAGCGTCCGCCGTCGAGGACGGCGACCCGGTCGGCGAGCGCCAGGGTGGAGGCGCGGTGGGCGATGAGCAGGGTCGTCCGGCCCGCCATGACGCCGCGCAGCGCCTCATGGATCTCGTGCTCGACCCGGGCGTCGACCGCCGAGGTCGCGTCGTCCAGGACCAGCAGCCGGGGGTCGGTGAGGATGGCGCGGGCCAGGGCGACGCGCTGGCGCTGGCCGCCGGACAGGGTCAGCCCCTGCTCGCCGACCTTGGTGTCATAGCCGTGGGGCAGCTCGGATATGAAGCCGTCGGCCTGGGCGGCGCGGGCCGCGGTGCGCACCTGCTCGTCGGTGGCGTCCGGGGAGCCGTAGGTGATGTTGTCGCGTACGGAATCGGAGAACAGGAAGCTGTTCTCGGGAACCAGGCCGATGGCGGCCCGCAGCGACGGAAGGGTCAGTTCGCGCACATCGTGGCCGCCGACCAGGACCCGGCCGGCGGAGACGTCGTAGAAGCGGGGCAACAGCAGCGAGACGGTGGATTTGCCGCTGCCGGACGGGCCGACCACGGCGACCGTCTCACCGGCCTCGATGCGCAGCGAGAAGGCGTCGAGAACGGGGCGGAGGGGGCGGCGGCCCGCGGCGGGGGCGTCCTCCGCGGGCCCGTCGCCGTCGCCGTCCCCGTCGTGCAGCGGCGCGTAGCCGAAGGTCACCCGGTCGAAGACGACCGTGGCCGGGGCGTCGGCGGGCAGCTCGTGCGCATCCGCCCGCTCCTTGATCGACGGCTCGGTGTCGATCAGCTCGTAGACCCGCTCCACACCGGCCCGCGCCTGCTGGCCGACGGTCAGCATCATCGCCAGCATCCGGACCGGTCCGACCAGCTGCGCGAGGTAGGTGGAGAAGGCGACGAAGGTGCCGAGGGTGACCTGTCCCTGTGCGGCCATCCAGCCGCCGAGGGCCAGCATCGCGACCTGGCCGAGCGCCGGTACGGCCTGCAGTGCGGGGGTGTAGCGGGCGTTGAGCCGGACCGTGCGCAGCCGTCCGGCGAACAGCCGGCGGCTGACCTCGCGCAGCTTGCCGGTCTCCTGGTCCTCCTGCCCGAAGCCCTTGACGACCCGCACACCGGAGACCGCGCCGTCCACGACACCGGCCACGGCGGCCGCCTGCCCCTGGGCGTACCAGGTGGCGGGGAACAGCCGGGCGCGGCTGCGCTTGGCGATGAACCACAGGGCCGGGGCGACGGCCAGCGCGACCACGGTGAGCAGCGGCGAGAGCACCGCCATCACGACCAGCGAGATCACGAAGAGCAGGACGTTCCCGATCATCATCGGGAGCATGAACAGCAGGCCCTGGATCAGCTGGAGGTCGCTGGTGGCACGGCCGACGACCTGGCCGGTGCTCAGCTCGTCCTGCCGTCGGCCGTCGAGCCGGGAGATCGCGCCGAACATCCGGGTCCGCAGGTCGTGCTGGGCGTCCAGGGCGAGCCGGCCGCCGTAGAAGCGGCGGACATAGGTGAGGACGTAGACCGCGACCGCGGCGACGACCAGCAGACCGGCCCAGGGGCCGATGGCACGTTCGTGCCTGACGATGACATCGTCGATGATCAGCTTCGGTATGAGCGGGACCAGGGCCAGCACGGCCATCCCGACGAGCGAGGAGCCGAGGGCGAGCAGCACGTCTTTTCTGTACTGCCAGCAGTCGCGGACCAGCCGCCGCGCCCAGCCCACTCGTTCCGTGTCCGTCCCCGCCACCCGGTGCCTCCCGCTCCTCGACACTTGACGCCTGGCGTCAACACCGCGGAGGGCGGATTTCATCCCGCCGTAACAATTATTCGGACGGGGCCCGTGTGCCCGCACGGGAGACGGCCCCGTCCCGGGTGTCCGGGACGGGGCCGTCTTTGCCGGGGCCGGCGGGCTACTTCACCCGCTCCACCGTCAGCTCCGAGATCCCCGGATGCGGCTTCGGCTTGCCCTTGGCCGCCGGGGCCGGGTCACCGTGCACCACGACCCGTACGTACCGGGCCGGGGTCCGGCCCGCGTATCCGGTCCCCGACCAGTGCTTTCCGTCCCGGGAGACCTGGACGTTGGAGGACTTGGGCCGCGTCGCGTTCCAGTGCGGGGTGATCTGCCCGACGCGGGTGGTCCGGCCGAGGTCGACGGTGAGGGTGCCGTTGGCGGAGTTGGGCACCCAGGCGGTGGTGCCGTTGCCGTCCACCGCGGCGCCCGCGTACAGACCGGGCTCCTCGGAGGTGGCCTTGGCGGACGTGCAGCGGGCCGCGTTCGAGGTCGCCGCCAGGTCCGGGCGGCGGGTCTTCAGGACGGCCGGCACCCCCCGGCTGACGACCTTGTCGCCCTCCGGCGACTCGATCCGCATCGGCGCACCGGCGGTCAGCCGCACGGTGGTCTGGTGCGCACCGATCGCGACATCGTAGGTCCGGCCCTGCCAGTGCAGTCCGCGCAGGGTGACGCCCTGGGACAGCTGCGGCGGCAGCATCGGGTCGAGGCGCACCGCGTTCTCCCGCAGCCGCAGCCCCGTCAGCCCCTGGGTGAAGGTCTGCAGGAAGCCGCCCTTGCCGGTGAGGAAGTCCTGCGCGGGCTTGCCGGCGTGCGGGTCCGAGGCTCCGGCCTTGTCGCCGCGCGCCTCGGAGAACTGGTCGAACGGCCCGCGGACGAACGGCTGGATGGACCGCATCAGATAGGTGTACGTCGAGCAGCCGGCCTCACCGATCCCGGCCGCGTCGATGGCGTGCACCGAGTCGGTCATGGCCGGGCCGTCCGGGTCGGTGTGCCCGGCGTAGAAGTCCAGCGTGCGGGCCCCCTGCGTCTGCGACATCGGCCATTCCAGCGGGTACATCAGCAGCACGGTGTCGGCCTGCTTGATGGTCGTGCCCTTGTACCCGGCGTACTGCTCGAAGATCTTCTTCTTGCTGTCGTAGGGGATCCGCAGCTTGTCGGCGACGGTCTTCCAGGAGGCCGGTGCCTTTTCGCCGAGGATCGCGGCGACGCGGAGGGCGTGCCGCAGTGCGGTGGCGGCGCCGGCGTTGGTGAACACCCCGTCGTTGACGCCGTTGCTGTACTCGTCCGGCCCGGCGACGTTCTTGACGGAGTAGCTGCCGTCGGCGTTACGGGTGGCCCGTGAGGCCCAGAATTCGGCGATGCCCTTGAGGACCGGCCAGCCGCGGGACCGCAGCCACGCGGTGTCCTTGGTGGCGAGGTAGTACTGCCAGGTGGCGAGGGAGATATCGCCCATGAGGTGGTTCTGGGTCTTGCAGTGCGGCGGGTCCCAGCTGTGGCACTCGTTCCACAGGTCGCCCTTGCTGCCGCTGGTCCAGGGGTAGAACAGCCCCTTGTAGCCCAGCTTCTCGGCGTTGGCGCGGGCCCCGGCCCGGGTCTTGTAGCGGTAGTCGACGATCGACCTGGCGAGTTCGGGGTGGCTTGCGAGCAGGCCCGGGTACATCCAGGTCTCGGCGTCCCAGAAGACCTCACCGGCGTAGTTGTCGCTGGTCAGGCCGGTGGGGCCGATGCTGTTGGCGCTGCCTGCGCGGGTGGAGGACAGCAGTCCGTACTGCGCCGAGCGCACCCAGGACTGCAGCGCGCGCTTCCCCTTCACCTCGATGTCGCTGCGCCACAGCCGCTGCCAGGCGGCGGTGTGCCGGGCGAAGAGGGCGTTCCAGCCGCGGTCGGCGGCCCGGCGCGAGGCGGCGTCGGCGGCGGCGCGCGGGGAGTGGGAGGTGAGCGCGGTGTCCACGCCGACGTACTTGGTCAGCTCGTACGAGCGTCCGCTGCGGACCGGGAAGGACACCCGCTGCCGGTTGCTCAGCTCGGCTGCCTGCGGCGTCTGCCGGGGACCGGCCGCGCGCACCCCGGATCCGGTGCGCAGGGTCGAGGCGACCGCGCCCTCGGTCTTCGTCCCGTCCGTGCGGAACCCGACGTCCATGGTGCGGCCGGTGTCCTTGCCGCCGGATTCCTTGCTGCTGGATTCCTTCCCGCTGGATTCCTTGCCGCCCGTGTCCTTGCCACCCGTGTCCTTGCCGCCGGTGGCGGAGTCGGCCGCGGACGGCGTCATCCGGCGGGCGCCGCGGCCGTCGAGGCCGTCGGTGACCGTGGCGGCGCCGCTCCAGTGGGGCGTCATCCGCAGGCGTACGGCACCGGTGTGTGCGTCGTTGCGGTCGGCGAGCACGTCGTAGACCAGGTCGGTGGCGCGGCCGTCGGCGGCCGTCCAGGTCAGTGACGTACGGACGAATCCGCAGCGCAGGGACAGCGTCTGGCGGTAGTGCGAGATCCGGCCGGGTGCGGTGGCGGAGGAGAAGGTGTCGGGGTGCGCACCGCCGGTGGCGACATCGAGGGTGGTCCAGGTGGGGATGGCGGCGATGGCCTGCCGTCCCTTGACGCTCTTGGGTCCCTTGGCGTAGAGGCCGGAGACGAAGGAGCCGTCGTATTCGGGCGTCTTCAGCGGCCAGCCGGTCTCGCCGCCGGGGGCGGCGTAGCCGGTGCCGTTGGGCGGCACCCGCTGTCCGAGGTAGCCGTTGCCGACGAAGGCGTGGTGGCTGTCCTTGGGGTCGATCTTGGTGGCGGTGGCGGTCCAGCCGTCGCCGTCGTCGCCCTTCACACAGGGGCCCTGTGCGCCGGTGGCCGGCTGCGGTGCGGGCGCCGGTGCGGAGGCCGAGGCCGTAACGGGCGCGAGGACCGCGACCAGGGCCGTGGCGAGCAGCGGGGCGACGAGCTTGCGGGAGCGGCCCGCCACGGGTCCGGTCCGTTGCGCCGCCGGGGGCGGGTGCTCCGCCGGTCGCTGCGGGGGCGGGCCCACGGGGTGCTGTGCCGAATGTTCCATGGTTCTCCGTCGTCTGTGCGCGGCCCGTGCCGCACCACCGCGACACGGACATCACCTTGAACATCATCAGGCCCCCGCCTGCACGGCACCCTAGGCCGAATCCCCCGTTCGGGTCACGGCCTCCCAGGCACGAACTTGCCCCCATGCCCTCCTCCACCACCCCGATTGGTCAAGAGGCCCCCGCATACGGCACACTTTTAGACTGACCAGTCAGAACAAAAGGGGAGGGGTGTTTGTGAACACCACCCGCCAGGGGGCGGCGGTCAACGCCACGGGGATCGGAGTGGAGGGCCCGAGGGGGTGGGCCTTCCAAGGCGTCGACATCTCCGTGGAACCGGGCACCCTGATCGCGGTCCAGGGGCCCTCCGGCTCCGGCCGCACCTGTCTGCTGCTGGCCCTCACCGGCCGGATGCGGATCACCGAGGGCACGGCGACGGTCGCCGGATTCCCGCTGCCCCAGCGGATGGGTACGGTGCGCGGCCGTACCGCCATCGCCCACGTACCGGGCGTCGTCGACCTCGAACCGGCCCTCACGGTCGGCGAACACCTCAAGGAACAGGCCCTGCTGGGCCACCGTCTCCAGGGCTCCCCGGTCGGCTCGCTGCCCTGGGGCAAGCGCCACAGGGAGGCCACCCGGGCCCGGATCGACGCCGCCCTCGCGGCCGTCCGGCTCGACGCCGACACCCTGCCCAAGGGGCTGCGGACGGCGGTACGCGATCTGGAGCGGATCGAGGCGCTCCGGCTCTCCGTCGCGCTCGGGGTCATGCACGGCCCGCAGCTGCTGGCCGTCGACGATGTGGACCTCAAGCTCTCCGAGGCCGAACGCACCCAGGCCTGGCAGCTGTTGCGGGACCTGGCGCTGGAGGGCACCACCGTCGTGGCGGCCGGCAGCGACGCACCCGCGGACGCGCTGATCGTCCGCACCACGCGGGCGGACACCGAAGCCGCCGCCCCCGCCCCCGTCCAGGACGGGCCCGACACCACCGAGGAGGAGGCAGCGCATGCGTTCGCCGAGACTGGCCGCGCTTGAGCTCAGGCGTTTCGGCAGGGGAAAGCTGCCCCGCCTGGGCCTGGTTGCCCTGATGCTGATCCCGCTGCTCTACGGGGCCCTGTACCTGTGCTCCTTCTGGGACCCCTACAGCCGCCTGGACAAGATCCCGGTGGCCCTCGTCAACGACGACCGGGGCGCCACCACCGGCGGCAAGAAGATCACCGCGGGCGACGACCTGGCCGAGAACCTCAAGGACAGCAAGAAGTTCCACTGGGAGGACGTCAGCTCCGCCGACGCCGCCAAGGGCGTCGAGAACGGCACGTACTACCTCTCGCTGACCGTCCCCAAGGACTTCAGCAAGCGGATCGCCTCCAGCTCCGGGGACACCCCGCAGACGGGCGCGCTCCAGGTCCGTACGAACGACGCCAACAACTACGTCGTCGGCTCGATCTCCAAGACGGTCTTCTCCGAGGTCCGTGCCAAGACCTCGGCCACCTCGGCGCGGGCCATGCTCGACAAGATCTTCATCTCGTTCTCCGATCTGCACGACAAGACCGCAGAGGCGGCGGACGGGGCCGGGAAGGTAGACAAGGGGGTCGGCTCGGCCAAGCAGGGTTCCGGCGACCTCGCGAACGGCCTCGGCAAGCTCAACGACGGCGCCGGCAAGGTCAGTCAGGGGGCCGGCGACCTGAGCAAGGGCGCCTCGACCGCCGTCGCCAAGGCCCATGAGCTCAGCCAGGGCGCGGGCCGGGTCGCCGACGGCACCCAGCAGCTCGCCGAGAAGGTCCACGGCCTGGCCAAGAAGGACCTGCCCTACCTCCGCGAACACGGCAAGGAGATCGGTGCGGGCGCGCAGTTCGTCGCCCACGCCACCGAGACCCTCGACGACCTCCTCGACACCCTGCCGGGCGACTCCGCCAAGGCCGCCACCCAGGCCCGCAAGAACGCCGACAACGCCGCGGAGATCTACCGGAACCGCTGCGGCGGGCTGCTGGACACCGACCCCGACTGCACCGAACTGAAGGCGCTCGCGGACGGCACCAAGGTGGCCGCCGACGCGGCGGAGAAGGTCAACGACTCCGTCGCCGGGGCGGACTTCGGGCCGATCCGCAGCAAGCTGCACGAGGTGCACCAGGGCGCGGAGATGGTCGCCGAGCAGGCACCTGGCATCGGGCAGCGCGCGGACACCGCGATCCGCCAGATCAACGCGCTCAACGCCGGTGCCCACAAGGTCTCCCAGGGCGCGGGGCTGTTCGCCGACGGCATCGGCACCCTCGCCGACGGCGCGGGCAAGGTCGCCGACGGCGCCGGCAAGGTCCACAGCGGCGTCGGCAGCGCCAAGGACGGCGCCGTCAAGCTCACCGGCGGCCTCTTCAAGCTCAAGGACGGCACCAACCAGCTGGCCGACGGTCTGCACGACGGCGTCGCCAAGATCCCCGACTACAACAAGAAGGACCGTGACGCCCGCACCGAGGTGATGGCCGACCCGGTCGAGCTGGCCGCCAAGTCGATGCACAAGGCGCCCAACTACGGCACCGGCCTGGCGCCGTACTTCATCCCGCTCTCCCTCTGGGTCGGCGCGATGGTCGCGTTCATGCTGCTCCCGGCACTGAGCAAGCGGGCCCTGGCCGCGGGCGCCCCGGGCTGGCGGATCACCCTCGGCTCCTGGCTGCCCGCCTACGCCGTCGGCGTCGTACAGGTGCTGGCCCTGATGGCCGTCCTGCACTGGGGCCTGGGCCTGGAGATGGTCCGCTCGGCCGGCACCGTCGGCTTCCTGCTGCTGGCCACGGCCTGCTTCACCGCCATCATCCAGCTGCTGGGCGCGTTCTTCGGTCCGGCCGGCCGGGTGCTGACCCTGGTCGTCCTGATGCTCCAGCTGACCTCGGCGGGCGGCACCTACCCGGTGCAGACCAGCCCCGGGTTCTTCGCCGCCATCCACCCGTTCCTGCCGATGAGTTACGTGGTCGACGGCCTGCGCCGGCTGATCACCGGTGGTGACCTCGCCATCGTGCAGCAGGGCTGTGTGGTCCTCGTGGTCTTCACCGTCGGCGCGCTGGCGCTCACCGCCCTCGCGGCGCGCAGCCGGCAGGTCGTACGGATGAAGGACCTGCACCCGGAACTCAGCCTGTGAGCGTGCTCCCGGGGCCCCGGGGCGGTGCCGTCGACCGCCCCCCCCCCGGGGGT
>NZ_JBSHAW010000018.1:0-21482 GCF_053611685.1 Streptomyces sp. NPDC054786
GTCGGGGTCAGCGGGGCATTACGGTGGGACACGAGGGCCTCCTGAGAACCGGTGGAGATGTCGCAATCCACACCGATCCCAGAAGGCCCTCACCCTTTTCAAGCACCAGCCATGGCGTGTCACCCGTCACCAACGTGCCGGGACAGCACATCTAGGCGCTCGTGGCCGTGGGAACCCGGTGGGGCGGGGCGGCAGGGCAGGGGCACGGCCCGGGGCGCGCGGTGCGCCTCAGCCGGCCCGTGCCGAGCGGCCCGTCGGCTGAAGCGCCGACCCGGCGCCCCGTCAGCTGAAGCGCCGGCCGGCGCCCCGTCAGCGCCCCGTCACCCCGCCGCTCAGATCCCGGCCGCCGCCGACACGTCCCGCTTGAGGGACGCCAGCGTCGCGGCGGCCTTCGTCCGGGCCTCGGGCAGTGCCCCGGCAGCGGCCACCGGGACCACGACCTCCAGGTAGCACTTGAGCTTGGGCTCGGTGCCGCTGGGCCGGACCACCACACGGGCGGACTCGATGCCGGCCGCCGGCGAACCGGAGAGGTAGTAGCGCAGGCCGTCGGTCGGCGGCAGCGTCTCCGTGCCGCGGTTCAGGTCGTCGGCCCGGGTCACGGACAGGCCCGCCAGTACGGTCGGCGGCTGCTCGCGCAGCGTGCGCATGGCGTCGGCGATCAGCGACAGATCCTCGACGCGGACCGAGAGCTGGTCGGTGGCGTGCAGCCCGAATTCCCGCGCGAGATCGTCGAGCAGGTCGGTGAGGGTGCGCCCGGCCTGCTTGAGCTCCGCGGCCAGCTCGGTGATCAGCAGCGCCGCGGTGATGCCGTCCTTGTCGCGCACGCCCTCCGGATCGACGCAGTAGCCGAGCGCCTCCTCGAAGGCGTACCGCAGGCCGTCCACCCGCGCCAGCCACTTGAAGCCGGTCAGCGTCTCCTCGTACGGCAGCGCGGAGGCGGCCGCGATACGGGACAGCAGCTGCGAGGAGACGATGGTCGTCGCGAAGGTGCCGGACGCGTGCTTGCTCACCAGATGGGCGGCGAGCAGCGCGCCGACCTCGTCGCCGCGCAGCATCCGCCAGCCGTCCGGCGTACCGGGCTCGGGGACGGCGACGGCGCAGCGGTCCGCGTCGGGGTCGTTGGCGATCACGATGTCGGCGTCCGCGGCCTGGGCACGGGCGGTGGCGAACGCGAGGTCCATCGCGCCCGGCTCCTCCGGGTTGGGGAAGGCGACCGTCGGGAAGTCCGGGTCCGGCTCGGCCTGTTCGGCGACGACCGTCGGGGCCGGGAACCCGGCCCGTGCGAAGGCGGCGACGAGGGTGTCCCGGCCGACGCCGTGCAGCGGCGTGTAGACGACCTTCGTGTCCCGGGGGGAGCCGGGGGTCAGTACCGCGTCCGTACGCGCCAGATAGGCGTTCAGGACCGCCTCGTCGAGGATGTCCCAGCCGGCCTCGGGGCGCGGTACGCCGGCCAGCGGGCCGACCGCGGCGATCCGGGCGGCGATCTCGCCGTCGGCGGGCGGCACGATCTGTGAACCGTCGCCCAGGTAGACCTTGTAGCCGTTGTCGCGCGGCGGGTTGTGGCTGGCGGTGACCTCGACGCCGGCCACCGCGCCCAGATGCCTTATCGCAAAGGCCAGGACCGGGGTCGGCAGCGGGCGCGGCAGGACCGCGGCGCGCAGGCCCGCGCCGACCATCACGGCCGCCGTGTCGCGGGCGAAGTCAGCGCTCTTGTGGCGGGCGTCGTAGCCGATGACGACCAGTCCCGCGCCGTCGCCCTGCGCCTTGAGGTACGCGGCGAGACCGGCCGCCGCCCGGATGACCACGGAGCGGTTCATCCGCATCGGGCCCGCGCCCAGCTCCCCGCGCAGCCCGGCGGTGCCGAACTGGAGGGTGCCGGCGAACCGGGCGGCCAGCTCCGCGGCGATCTCGCCGTCGTCGGCGGCTTCGATGAGCTTGGACAGCTCCTCCCGGGTCTCCGGGTCGGGGTCCTCGGCCAGCCATGCCTGGGCCCGGTTGATCAGCTCCGCGGGATCGGTAGCCACGTGATGCTCCTGACGGTGAATGCGGATGGGGGCACGCTGGGGGCAGCTGCCGGGGGAGGACCCTCTCGGCTCGTCACGCCTACCCATTACGCGCGTGAGGGGAGCCGCAGAACCGGCCAATGCCACTGGATGGCAGCGCACGGGGGGTGGCGCCGCGCGGCGGACCGGCCGGCGGCGGGGCCGGTGCGGTGGTGACGGCGGCGGGCGGCCCGGCGGGTGTCGCGCACCCGCCGTGGCCGTCGTCCGTCATCGCCCTGGGCCGGCGCCCGAGGCGCCGGGACGCCTCAGAGCTTGCCGAGCACCTGGGCGAGCAGGCTGCCCATCCGGGTCGCGGAGTCGCGGCCGGCCTGCAGCACCTCTTCGTGGTTGAGCGGCTCGCCCGTCATGCCGGCCGCGAGGTTCGTCACCAGGGACAGCCCGAGCACCTCGGCGCCGGCCTCACGGGCCGCGATGGCCTCCAGGACCGTGGACATACCGACCAGGTCCGCGCCCAGCGTCCGGATCATCTTGATCTCGGCCGGGGTCTCGTAGTGCGGGCCGGGGAACTGGGCGTAGACGCCCTCCTCCAGGCTCGGGTCGACCTCCTTGCACAGCGCGCGCAGCCGCGGCGAGTACAGGTCCGTCAGATCGACGAAGTTCGCGCCGACGATCGGGGAGGTGGCGGTCAGGTTGAGGTGGTCGCTGATGAGGACCGGCTGGCCGGGGCGCATGCCCTCGCGCAGACCGCCGCACCCGTTGGTGAGCACGAGGGTCTTGCAGCCGGCCGCCACGGCGGTACGGACGCCGTGCGCGACCGCGGCGACACCACGGCCCTCGTAGTAGTGCGTACGGCCCAGGAAGACCAGCGCCCGCTTTTCGCCGACCCGGTACGAGCGGATCGTGCCGCCGTGTCCTGCGACGGCCGGCGGCGGGAAGCCGGGCAGTTCGGTGACGGGGAATTCGTGCTCGGGCGCGCCCAGGGCCTCGGCGGCCGGCGCCCAGCCGGAGCCCATTACCAGGGCCACGTCATGGGTTTCGGCGCCGGTCAGCTCGCGCAGACGGGCGGCGGCGTCGGCGGCGGCACCCTGCGGGTCGCGCGCGATGTCCGGGGTAACAGATGCGTTCACGCGGACGAGGGTAGCCGGTAATCCCCTACGCGCGTAGATGTCTCTGCTCACGGTACTGAGATCGTTGTCTTGTGGCTTTTGCCAAACGTGTCGCCCCGGGCGCGTCGCGGCACCCGTACGGCGGTGCGTCCGCCGCGGCCGCCCGTCAGCAGGGCCGCTTGCGCAGCTCCATCACATAGTCGTGCGGTGCGCCCGCCGACTCCGCGGCGTCGGCGATCTCACCCAGGTAGCGGGCCGACGGCAGCCCGCCCTCGTAGCCGTTGAGGACATAGATCCATGCCGTCTCGTCGCCGTCGAGGGTGTGTGCCCGCACCCGCATCCGGCGGTAGATCTCCAGACCCACGCCCTCCCAGCGGTCCATGGACTCCTCGTCCATGGGCGCGATGTCGTAGAGCGCGACGAAGAGCTGGGAGACCGGGTCCTCGACGACCGTCGCCAGAGCGCCTTCCCAGCCCATCTGCTCGCCGCCGAAGGTGAGCCGCCAGCCGTCCAGCCAGCCGGTGCCGCGCAGCGGCGAGTGCGGTGCGCGGCGGGACATCAGCCGCGCGTCGAGGTTGCCGGCGTACGCGGCGTAGAGCGACATGGTTCCGAGGGTACGGGAGGTTGCCCGTCGGGCTCGTGGTACCGGAGGTTCACACAAGAGGCCTGGCAGAGCGCACGCCGGTTGCCCGTATGGGACACAGCCCGCCCCCGGGGGAGAGCGACGTACGGGCGTGCGGGACAATGGAGTACGTGACTCGGATCGTGATCATCGGTGGCGGACCCGGCGGATACGAAGCGGCCCTGGTGGCCGCCTCTCTCGGCGCGGAGGTGACCGTCGTCGACTGCGACGGTCTGGGCGGGGCGTCGGTGCTGACCGACTGCGTGCCGTCGAAGACTCTTATCGCCACGGCCGAGGTGATGACCACCTTCGATTCGTCGTACGAAGAGCTCGGCATCATCGTCGAGGACGACACCCCTTACAAGGACCGGCCCGCCCGGGTGGTGGGCGTCGACCTGGGCAAGGTCAACCGACGGGTCAAGCGCCTCGCGCTCGCCCAGTCGCACGACATCACCGCGTCGGTGACCCGTGCCGGCGGCCGGGTCATGCGCGGCCGCGGCCGGCTGGAGCCGGGCCAGGCGCCGGACGGCTCCCGCAAGGTGACCGTCACCGCCGCCGACGGCACGACCGAGGGCCTGATCGCGGACGCGGTGCTGATCACCACCGGCGCGCACCCCCGCGAGATCCCGGACGCGCTCCCCGACGGCGAGCGGATCCTGAACTGGACGCAGGTCTACGACCTCGACGAGCTGCCCGAAGAGCTGATCGTGGTCGGTTCCGGTGTCACCGGCGCCGAGTTCGCCGGCGCCTACCAGGCGCTCGGCTCCCGCGTCACCCTCGTCTCCTCCCGTGACCGCGTGCTGCCGGGCGAGGACCCGGACGCCGCCGCCGTCCTGGAGGACGTCTTCCGCCGCCGCGGCATGAACGTCATGGCCCGCTCCCGGGCCCAGTCCGCCAAACGGGTCGGCGACCGCGTCGAGGTCACCCTGGCCGACGGCCGCACGATCTCCGGTACGCACTGCCTGATGGCGGTCGGCTCCATCCCCAACACCGAGGACATCGGTCTGGAGGCGGCCGGCGTCAAGCTCAAGGAATCCGGTCACGTCTGGACCGACAAGGTCTCCCGCACCAGCGCCCCGGGCGTGTACGCGGCCGGTGACTGCACCGGCGTCTTCGCGCTGGCGTCCGTCGCCGCGATGCAGGGCCGGATCGCGATGTACCACTTCCTCGGCGACGCGGTCACGCCGCTGAACCTCAAGACCGTCTCAGCGAACGTCTTCACCGACCCGGAGATCGCCACCGTCGGCTACTCCCAGGCCGACGTCGACAGCGGCAGGATCGACGCCCGGGTCGTGAAGCTCCCGCTGCTGCGCAACCCGCGCGCCAAGATGCAGGGCATCCGCGACGGCTTCGTGAAGCTGTTGTGCCGCCCCGGCACCGGCATCGTCGTCGGCGGTGTGGTCGTCTCCCCGCGCGCCAGCGAGCTGATCCACCCCATCTCGATCGCGGTCGACAACAACCTGACCGTCGAGCAGATCGCCAACACCTTCACGGTCTACCCGTCGCTGTCCGGCTCGATCGCCGAGGTCGCCCGCCAGCTGCACATCCGCAAGACGGCCGGCGAGTAGCCGGCAATGGGGCGATAAACGGACGACAGCGGTCGGCGCGATTGAAATCTTTGTGCCACCGGTGAGCACTTGGGATGAAACGCGCCCGCATCGGCCGGGGCCCGGCCCGGTCCGCCGGACCGCCGTCGTACGGGCCGTGCAGGGCGGCTGACCAGGCGGCAAGCAGGTCGCGCCGCCCGGCAGTTCGACATCCGCGCGACATATGCACACCGCATACCACGTCACGCTCCGCGCTGTGAACAACTTCCGTTAATTGGTGCAACCTGCTGAAAACAGACGGTCGTTGGCGTTACTGTCAGTTTCGTGTTCGCTGCAGAACGTCGCCAATTGATCCTTGAAATGGTGCGCGCCAATGGAGCCGTATCGCTCCGGGAGCTCGCCCGCGTCGTCCAGACCTCCGAAGTAACCGTACGGCGGGACGTGCGGGCGCTGGAGGCAGAGGGACTGCTCGACCGCCGGCACGGCGGTGCGGTCCTGCCGGGAGGCTTTACTCGCGAATCCGGATTCCCACAGAAATCCCATCTAGCGACCGCGGAGAAAACGGCCATTGCCGATCTCGCGGCCGGCTTCGTCGAAGAGGGCGAAGCCATTGTCGTCGGTGCGGGAACGACCACCCAGGAGCTGGCCCGCCGGCTCGCCCGGGTCCCCGGACTGACCGTCGTCACCAACTCCCTGCTGGTCGCCCAGGCGTTGGCCCATGCCAACCGCGTCGAGGTCGTGATGACCGGCGGCACCCTGCGCGGCTCCAACTATGCGCTGGTCGGCAGCGGTGCCGAACAGTCCCTCCAGGGCCTGCGGGTCTCCCGCGCCTTCCTGTCGGGCAGTGGTCTGACCGCCGAGCGCGGGCTGTCCACCTCCAACATGCTCTCCGCCAGCGTCGACCGGGCGCTGGTGCAGGCGGCGGGGGAGGTGGTGGTGCTCGCCGACCACACCAAGCTCGGTTCCGACACGATGTTCCAGACCGTGCCGACGGATGTGATCACGCGGCTCGTCACCGACGAGCCGCCGGGCCACGACGACCGCGCCGCCACGGAGCTGCAGGCGCTGGCCGATCAGGGCGTGCAGATCGCCGTCGCCAGCGGCTCGGGAGCGGGCCGCGGGCCGGCGCAGCCGGGGATGGACGGCGGCCCGGGGGACCGCAGAGGCCCCCGGCGGGACGTCCCGCTGCCGGGCCAGCGGCGCAGCCATGCGCCGGGCGGCGGGGGCGGCGGACCACAGCTCCGCTCGGCCGCGCCACTGTCCGATGCCTCGGGCGGCCGGGTCGCCGACCTGGCCCCGCGACGGCGCTGAGCGCAGGAGCCGGAGGCGCGCCGAGCGGGCGCGCCGCCCCGGCGACCGGGCCGGGGTGGTCCGGCGGCGCTCCGCGGCGTCAGGGAGGCCGCCGGGCACGCCCCTAGGGGCGCGCCATGCCCTAGCGGTTCCGCTCGCCCTTCAGTCCGCTCAGGGTGAGCGTCAGCAGCCGGTCGGCGAGCCGTGGGTCGTCCGGGGACTCCTCGGCGGCCAGTGCGATGCCGTTGGTCAGCTGCATCAGATCGCTGATGCTCACATCGGGTCGTACCGCCCCGGTCCGCTGGGCGCGGGTCAGCAGCGCGGCGCCGGCCTCCCGCATCGGCACGCTGCACCGCGCCATCCCCGAGCTGTCGTCCGCCGATGCCGTCATCAGCGCGCGCGACAGCCCGCGGTAGGTGCTGGCGTGGGTGATGATCGCGCGCAGCCATTCGACCAGGGCGGCGCACGGCTGCGGCGCGTCGGCGAGCTCTCTGGCGTGCGCCAGCAGGGCGTCCACCTCTCCCTGGAAGACCGCGCCCATCAGGGCGGTCCGGTTGGGGAAGTGCCGGTAGAGGGTGCCGATGCCGACGCCGGCGCGGCGCGCGATGTCCTCCAGCGAGGTGTCCGTGCCGTGCTCGGTGAAGGCCGTACGGGCCTCGGTCAGCAGCCGCTCGTAGTTGCGCCGCGCATCGGCCCGCATGGGGCGCACGTCAGGTGTCCGCGGCGGTGCGGTCGCCACCGGACCCTGCGCCGTCTGCCGCTGCCCTGCCGTCTCGGTCGCCATCGCCGTCCTCCCTCGACCGGGCCGGTTGCGGCCCGGTGGCTCCAGGATGCCATTGCGCCGTCGGGAGGTGCCTCGGTGCCGTGTGCACGAGATCCGGTGGAGCGGCGCCGCGACCGCCCCCGGGACCGTCCTCCGCGCGCTCGGTGGCCGTCCGGCGGACCGGGCGTGAAGTTCCGGCGTACGGCGGTGGTCGCGCGGCC
This sequence comes from Streptomyces sp. NPDC054786, assembly GCF_053611685.1. Classification (NCBI taxonomy): domain Bacteria; kingdom Bacillati; phylum Actinomycetota; class Actinomycetes; order Kitasatosporales; family Streptomycetaceae; genus Streptomyces; species Streptomyces sp. NPDC054786. The sequence goes on from NZ_JBSHAW010000018.1 coordinate 7,553, forward strand.
GAACACCTCGGCAGCGCGGTGACGCCGGGCCGTGAAGAGACATCAAACCAGGCGCAATGAGGTCTTCCGGGGTTTTCCGGAGGCTCTGGAATACGTCGTGACGGACCGCCGGGGAAGCGGATCACGGCGCGGAACACCTGGGGAAGAGTCATGGGACTGACCAGCCGATCGCTGTTCTACGCCGTGGCCGCGGTCGCCGTGGTCTGCGTAGGGCTCACGCTCTGGCTGTGGCCGCGGTTCGCCGGGCGCGGGCCGCGGGCGCTGCTGGGGCGGCTCGGTTCGGTCGCCGCGACCCAGCTGACCATCGTGGCGGCCCTCGGTCTCGCGGTGAACGCCAACTTCCAGTTCTACGCCTCCTGGCACGAGCTGCTCGGCCTGTACGACGACGCCCCGGCCGCCGTCGGCAAATGGGGCGACGCGGGAACGGCCGGGCCCGCAGGCGACCCGTCGAAGGGCCTGGTGCAGCCCTCGGGGGCGGACGGCCTGGACAAGGTGCACGGACTGCCGAAGGGCGAGCCGTCACTGGCGGGCAAGGTCGAGTCCGTACGGATCGTCGGCAAGCGGACCCGGGCCGTGGACCCGGCGTACGTCTATCTGCCGCCGCAGTACTTCCAGCCGCAGTACGCCCGCCAGCGGTTCCCCGTCGTCGTCGCGCTCAGCGGCTACCCGGGCGGCACCTTCCTGCTCGGCCAGCATCTGCGGCTGCCGCAGACCGCCGCCCGGCTGATCCGGGCGGGCCGGATGCAGCCGACCGTCATCGTGATGCTGCGGCCCACCATCGCGCCGCCGCGCGACACCCAGTGCGTCGACGTGCCGGGCGGCCCGCAGGCCGAGACCTTCTTCGCCCGCGATGTGCCGGACGCGCTCAGGTCCCGCTACCGCGTCGGCCACGACCCCGGCGGCTGGGGCATCCTGGGCTACTCCTCGGGCGGCAGCTGCGCCCTCCAGCTCGCCATGCGGCACGACCGCACGTACACCTCGGCGGCCGCCCTCTCGCCCGACTACAAGGTCGGCAACGACCCCACGACCGGCAACCTCTTCGGCGACGGCCGGGACCGGGTCCGCCGCCGCCAGGAGCACGACCTGATGTGGCGGCTGCGGCATCTGCCCGCTCCGCAGGTGAACGTCCTGGTGGGCACGAGCCGTACCGGTGAGAAGAACTACCCGGCGGCACAGGCCTTCCTCGCCGCCGTCAAGCCGCCGATGACGGCCGACTCGATCGTCCTAGGCCACGGCAGCCACAACTTCGCCACCTGGCGGCGGGAACTGCCCGCCGCGCTCCAGTGGATGAGCCGGTCGCTGAGCTTCCCGGAGGACGTGGTGGGCAACTCGTAGCCGCGGGGGAACGGACGCGAGGGGCCCCCGGCAGCCGCTGCCGGGGGCCCCTCGTGTGCCTACGGGATGCCGTCGCGTCAGTCCTTGATCTCGCAGATCACGGCGCCGGACGTGAGGGCGGCGCCGACCTCGGCGGTCAGGCCCTTGATGGTGCCGGAGCGGTGCGCGTTGAGCGGCTGCTCCATCTTCATGGCCTCCAGGACGACGACCAGTTCGCCCTCGGTGACCTGCTGGCCCTCCTCGACGGCCACCTTGACGATGGTGCCCTGCATCGGGGAGGCGAGTGCGTCGCCGGAGGCGGCGCTGCCGGACTTCTTGGTGGCCTTGCGCTTGGGCTTGGCACCACCGGCGACCGCGGCCCGGGCCAGCGGCATGCCCAGCGAGGACGGCAGCGAGACCTCCAGGCGCTTGCCGCCGACCTCGACGACGACCGTCTCGCGGGAGTCGGCCTCGGCCTCGTCCGCGCCCGGTGCGGCGAACGGGGCGATCTCGTTGACGAACTCGGTCTCGATCCAGCGGGTGTGGACCGTGAACGGGCCCTCGGAACCGGTGAGTTCGGGGGCGAACGCCGGGTCCGTGACGACCGCGCGGTGGAAGGGAATGGCGGTGGCCATGCCCTCGACGGTGAACTCCGCCAGCGCACGGGCGGCGCGCTGCAGGGCCTGCTCACGGGTGGCGCCGGTGATGATCAGCTTGGCCAGCAGGGAGTCCCAGGCCGGACCGATGACCGAACCGGACTCCACGCCCGCGTCCAGGCGCACGCCCGGACCGGACGGGGCGGCGAAGGTGGTGACGGTGCCGGGGGCCGGGAGGAAGTTGCGGCCCGGGTCCTCGCCGTTGATGCGGAACTCGAAGGAGTGGCCGCGCACGGCCGGGTCGCCGTAGCCGAGCTCCTCGCCGTCGGCGATCCGGAACATCTCGCGGACCAGGTCGAGGCCGGTGACCTCTTCGGTGACCGGGTGCTCGACCTGGAGGCGGGTGTTGACCTCCAGGAAGGAGATGGTGCCGTCCTGGCCCACGAGGAATTCACAGGTGCCGGCGCCTTCGTAGCCGGCCTCCTTGAGGATGGCCTTGGACGCGCGGTACAGCTCGGTGTTCTGCTTCTTCGTCAGGAACGGGGCCGGGGCCTCCTCCACCAGCTTCTGGTGACGGCGCTGCAGCGAGCAGTCACGGGTCGAGACCACGACCACGTTGCCGTGCTTGTCGGCCAGGCACTGGGTCTCGACGTGCCGGGGGCGGTCCAGGTAACGCTCGACGAAGCACTCGCCGCGGCCGAACGCGGCCACCGCCTCGCGCACCGCGGAGTCATACAGCTCCGGGACCTCTTCGAGCGTACGGGCGACCTTCAGACCGCGGCCGCCGCCACCGAAGGCCGCCTTGATCGCGATCGGCAGACCGTGCTCCTTGGCGAACGCCACGACCTCGTCCGAACCGGAGACCGGGTCGGACGTGCCGGCGACCAGCGGCGCACCGGCCCGCTGGGCGATGTGCCTCGCTGCGACCTTGTCGCCGAGGTCGCGGATGGCCTGCGGGGGCGGCCCGATCCACGTCAGCCCCGCATCCAGGACGGCCTGCGCGAACTCTGCGTTCTCCGACAGGAAGCCGTATCCCGGGTGGATGGCGTCCGCACCCGAATCGGCGGCGGCAGCCAGGACCTTGGCGATGTCCAGGTAACTGGTGGCAGGAGTGTCACCGCCCAAGGCGTATGCCTCGTCTGCCGCGCGTACGTGCAGTGCGTCCCGGTCGGGGTCGGCGTAGACGGCTACGCTTCCGATCCCCGCGTCCCGGCATGCACGGGCGACGCGAACAGCGATTTCGCCACGGTTGGCGATGAGCACCTTGCGCACGAGTGGGTCCTTCCTTGGCGCTTCGCCGTAACAAATGGATGCGGCGATTTTAGGGACTGGCGACACCGCGTGCCGACCCGTTCCCTGGGGTGAGCTTGCCCACACGGAGTGTGCTCGGGGCGCCAGTGAGGAACCTAAGTCCCCTGGTATCCCAGGGTAGGCCCGGATTCCTGGGCTCCGACTCGAGTCCCGGTGTGGCTTAGGTCTCGCACTTTGGACGTCCAGCGGATCGTCAATTCTTTGTGGAGTCCCTACGAATGGGCGAAGGAATCTTTGCGGGCGGCTCCGTCCGTCGGCGTGCCGCCGCCCTCCCGCTCCCCGTCGTCCGCACCCACCCGCGCACAACCCTTGCCCAGCTTTTACCTTCCGCAGAGCTCTTCCCGAGGAGGGGGGACCCCCATGTAGCGTGCGCGATGTCCTGTACCCCGCAGTAACAGGGGTATCAGCGGCATCAGGCGTCCGCAGGGCGCATCGGGCTCGGCAAACGGCGGAAGTGGGTGGACGGGGTGGTGGTGGCACGACGGCCGGTGGCCTTGGCCGCGGCGGTGGTACTGATCCTGGAAGCATTCGGGATCGTGCTGCTCAACTGGATTCTGAGCATCGTCGTGGACAGGCAGCAGATGTCCCTGGCCGGGCTGCAGCCCCGCGCGATGTCCACCGGCTCGTGGATCGGCGGCATCCTCTTCGGGCTCTATCTGCTGTTCTGTGCCGGTGTCCTGATCCGCAGCGCCCTGCGCGACCGTGCCCCCGGCGGCTTCACCCGTATCGCCCTCATCAGCTGCGCGGTGGTGCACGGCATGCTGGGCGCCTTCGCCGTCGGTCTGGTCGGCTGGGTGGCCTTCCTCGCGATGACGGTCGTGCTGGCGCTGCTGGTGCTGACGCTGGTGGCGTACGGGGAGGGCCGTCCGGGCGAGGAGTCCGCACCCCTGGGGAACACCCCGAGCGGCCCGAACGGAGCACCGCCGGCGGCTCCCACATCCGCCTGACCACCTCGGATCCCCCCGGGCGGCCCGGCCCGAACTCCCGCCGCCGCGGGCCGGATCGAGGCCGCCCGGGGCCGCGCGACACACCCGGGTAGGCTCTCGCGCGGTGTCGTCGGACGGGGGATGGTGCGCATGTCTGCGCCGGTTACGGGTGCGCCGGGCAGGGCGCGAAAGGGCGCGATCGGGCCGTACGCGCTGCTCTGCGGGCTGGACGGCGAGGTCTCCGGCATACCCGTGCCGGAGCGGCGGTTCATCGGGCGGAGCGCGGACGGGGACCGTACGGTGCTCATCGGCGTGCCGCTGCCGGGGAGCGATCCCGGACGGTTCCTGGCCGAGGCGGAGACCTCGCGCTATCTGCTCGGGCCCTGGTCGTCGCCGGCCGCCGAGGTCGTCGCCGGGCCCGGTGACATCCCCTGGCACGCCCGCCCGTATGTGCCCGCCGTCCCGCTGCCCACGGCGCTCGCCGTGTACGGCGGGCCGCTGCCCGAGCGCACCGTACGGGCCCTCGGCGCGGCCCTCGTGGAGACCTTGATCATCGGGCACGGGCAGAACCTGACGCATGCCGGTGTGTCGCCCGCCGCCGTGCTGCTGGCGGCCGACGGGCCCCGGCTGATGTGCTTCGGGGCGGTACGGGCCGCGGCCGAGGACGGGACGCCGCGCTCCGGGCTGCCGGGCCTGGAGTCGGGGAGCCTGCCACCGGAACAGGCGGCCGGCGGGCGGCCGCATCCGACGGGCGACGTCTACGCACTGGGCGCGACGCTCGCCTATGCCGCGACCGGCCACACCGTGCCGGAGCGCGAAGAGCTTCCGGCCGGCCTGCGGACCGTCATCACGGGCTGTCTGTCCCGGGACCCGGCGAACCGCCCGCGCCCCGCCGAACTGCTCGACGCGCTCAGCCCGCTCGCCGGATCCCCCGCACCGGGCGCCGCACCTCCGGGAGCCCCCGCGACCGTCGCCGGGTCGCCGCCTCCCGCCACCGGAAACCCCGCCGGCCGCGCCGCCGCCCTGCTCGGCCCCGGCTGGCTGCCGGGCCGGATCATCGCGGCCCTCGCCCGCCAGTCGGCCGAGCTGCTCGCCGCCACCCTCCCGGTTCCGACCGCCGCACGCCAGGACTGACCGCTGCCATGCCCTTCCCGCTCACCCATGACGACCCGTCCGGCTTCGGCCCCTACCGTCTCCTCGCCCGGCTGGGCAGCGGCGGTATGGGCACCGTCTACCTGGCCCGCTCCCCGGGCGGCCGGACCCTGGCGCTCAAGACGATGCACGCCCGGATCGCCAACGAGACCCAGTTCCGTACCCGGTTCCGGCTGGAGTCGGATGCCGCCCGGGTCATCGGCGGCCAGTACGGCGCGCAGGTCGTCGAGGCCGATCCGCTCGCCGAAACACCCTGGATGGCCACCGAGTACGTCCTCGGCCCGCCCCTCGACGAGGCGGTGGAGCTGGCCGGTCCGCTGCCCGAGGCCTCGGTGCGCGCCCTGGGGGCGGCGCTGTGTGCGGCGCTCGGCCAGCTGCATCGCTCGGACGTCGTGCACCGTGACCTCAAGCCGTCGAACATCATGGTCACGGCGCACGGGCCCAAGGTCATCGACTTCGGTATCGCCCGCGCCCTCGGCGACGACCGGCTGACCCACACGGGCTCCGCTGTCGGTACTCCGGCGTTCATGTCACCGGAGCAGGCGACCGGGCAGGAGCACTCCCCGGCCGGGGACGTCTTCGCGCTCGCCGGGGTCCTGGTCTTCGCCGCCACCGGCCGCTGCCCGTTCGGCAACGGGCAGCCCGCCGACCTCCTCTACCGGGTGCGCTACAGCGAGCCGGACCTCACCGGCACCCCCGCGGCCCTCGTCCCGGTCCTGTCCCGCGCGCTGGCCAAGGACCCCGCCGAGCGTCCGGCCACCGCCGAGCTGGCGGACCGACTCCACGACGGCAGCGGTGAGTTCGCCGACCATCTGCCGGACGGGGTGCTGGCGGAGATCGGGCGGCGGGCGAGCGAGGTCTGGCAGTTCACGCCCCAGCGGCTGCCGGCCCCCGCCGACCAGCCGCCGACGGTGCCGTCCGCGCCGCCGGCGGCGACCGGTCTCTCCCGCCGCGGCCTGCTGCTCGCCGGGGCCGGCTCGGCGCTCGGCGTGGCCGGGGCCGGGGCGGGCGTGTGGGCCTGGCTCGGACGGGGCGAGCCGGCGCCGGGGCATGCGTCCCCGTACAAGAATCCGACGCCCGGCCCGAGCGTCAGCGCGCTGAAGAAGAAAAAGCTCGACTCGGCGTGGCAGCTGCAGACCGGCGGTCCCGATGAGGAGGAGACGCCCGAAGTTCCCCTGACGGTCGGCGGCCTGGTCGTTCAGGTGGCCGGTGCGACCGTGAACGCCCTCGACGCGAAGTCCGGTGCGGTCAGGTGGAACTTCTCGGTCGACAGTGCCTGGCAGCTCGCCTCGGACGGCGAGCGCTTCTACCGGATCGTGAAGGTCGCGAAATACGACGGCCGGAGCTCGCTGCCCAGGACCGTCTCGCGGTTCCTCGCCCGCGTCGACCTCGCCACGGGCAAACCCGGCAAGCACCTCGCCGAGGTGACGGACTCCCACTACGGCGGCATCGACAGCCAATTGCTGGCTGTCGTCGGCGACACCGTCTACCTGGCGATCTCGCAGGGGAAGGTGAAGATGTATCAGCGGCAGATTCCTTGGGCCGTGACGGCCGTGGACCTCACCACGGGGCACCGGCTCTGGACCGAGCAGCTGCCGTTCCGGTCGCAGAAGTCGGATCAAAATCACTTCCTCGCCGCCAAGGCCGTCGGCAACCGTCTGGTGCTCCTCCAGGAGACGAACGACGGCAAGGTCCGGGTCGTCGCCCGTGACACCCGTACCGGGAAGGTCTCCTGGGACAAGCCGTGGGACATCAGGCCGGCCGTCGCGCACCAGGTGCTGACGGCCGACGACAAGCACCTCTATCTGGGCTCCGGACGGCTGCGGGCGCTGCGGCTGAGTGACGGCGGGCAGGCGTGGGAGTCGGCCGCGGGGAAGAGCTACGGGCCGCCGATCGTGAAGAACGGTGTGGTGTACGCGGTGGAGAAGGGCCTCGGCCTCGTGGGGGCCGACGCCGGCAGCGGGAAGCCGCGATGGGCGGAGAAGGGCGGCGACGGCGCGAAGGCGTCGCTCACCTCCCGCCCCGTCATCGGCTCCCGGTACGCGTACACCTACAGCGAGAGCGAGGGGGCGCTCCGCGCGATCGGTCTCGCCTCGCGCACCACGGCCCGCCTCTACAAGGCCAACGGAAACCGCTTCGCCGCACAGGAGCACAGCAAGATGATCGTCGCGTCGGGTGCGCACTTCCTCGCCGGCTTCCCCCTCCAATGACCCCACGGACAGGCCCACCGACGCCCCCACCGACCTCCACAGAAGGCCACCACCCATGAACCCCCTCGGCACCGGCGATCCGCTCCGCCTCGGCCCGTACCGTCTGCTCGGTGTGCTCGGCGAGGGCGGTATGGGCAAGGTCTACGTCGGCCAGGACGCCGCAGGCACCGTCGCCGCGGTCAAGGTGCTCCGGCCCGAGCTCGCCAACGAACCGAACCTCGCCCAGCGCTTCGTCCGCGAGGCACAGGCGGCGCAGGCCGTGACGAGCAAGGGCGTGGCCGGTGTCCTGGGGGCGCAGACCGAGGGCGGCCGCCCGTGGATCGCCACCGAGTTCCTGGCCGGACCGACCCTCGACCAGGCCGTCGAGGCCTACGGTCCCTTCGACGAACCAGGAGTGCGCGCCCTCGCCGCCTCCCTCGCGCACACCCTCGCCGACATCCACGCCGCGGGCCTGATCCACCGCGACCTCAAACCCCCGAACATCGTCCTGACGTCGCGCGGTCCGCGCGTCATCGACTTCGGCATCGCCCGCCCCGAGCACGGACTGACCCTCACCACCACCGGACAGGTCCCGGTCACCCCGGGCTACGGCGCCCCCGAACAGGTCCTCGGCCGGCGCGTGGCGTCCCCCGCCGATGTCTTCTCCCTGGGCGCGGTCCTGGTGTACGTGGCCAGTGGCCATCGCGCCTACGACGCCTCCCACATCGCCGCCCTTCAGTACAAGGTCGTCCACGACGAGCCCGACCTGGGGGGCGTCCCCGAGGCGCTCCGCCACCTCATCGCCCCCCTCCTCGCCAAGGACCCGGCCGCTCGCCCCGCCCCCGACCGGATAGCCGCGGCCTTCGCACCGCCCAAGGGCGCCGAACGGGTCTGGCGGCGCGGCAGCGTGGCCGAGGAGATCAGACAGCGGGAGAGCGGCATCCACGAGCTGACCGCGCCGACCCTGCCAGGCGGCGGCTCGGGCCGTCCGGTGACCCGGCGCCGGCTGCTCACGGGCCTGGCGGCGGGCGGTGTGGTCCTGGCCGCCGGCGGTGGTGCGGCGGCCGCCTGGTGGCCGCGTCCGCCGGAGCAGACCAAGGCCGATCTCTTCGCCTTCCCGGCCGCCGTCAGGACCCCGGTGGCGCATGTGCTGAACCCGGACGACGGTGGCCTGATCGTGGGCGGGTCGCCGAAGGAGCTCTGGGGCCCGGTCGACGTCCTCGCCGACGACACACCCGCGCCACTGCCCGTACGGGACGTCATCGTCGTCGGCGCGCGCGGCGGCGGGATCGCCGCCCTCAACGTCGTGGACGGCAAACGCCGTTGGGCCGTCCGCGACATCAAGGCGACCGGCCGCTACCTCTCCCTCTCGGACCGCCTGATCGCGGCCGTCGACGCGAAGGGGACGCTGCGCACCTTCGTCCCCTCCACCGGGGAACCCCGGTGGACCGCCGATGCCGAGGCGGACTCCCTGCTGGCCGCCGACGACACCGCCGTCTACGTCCTGACCAAGGACCACCGGCTGCGCGCCATCGGCCGCTGGGACGCGAAGATCCGCTGGACCGCGCCCCTCGGCGCCCCCTTCCGCACCAAGGTCAACCCGCCCGGGGTCCTCGCCCACGGCCGCCTCGTCCTGGGCACGCTGAACGGCAACGTCCTCGCCGTCGACACCGCCGACGGCCACCGCGTATGGGACCTGCGCGACCAGTCCGACTCCTTCGTCCGCCCGGCCTGTTACGGCAGCACCGTCTACCTCAACGGGAAGACGATGACGGCCCGCAGGATCACCGACGGCAAGGAGCTGTGGACGGTCAGGAAACGCAGCCTGCTGAACGAGACCGGAATCGAGTGGGGTCCGGTGACCGCCACCGCTGACGGCCTGTACGCCACGCACCAGGCGTACCTCGACTCGGATTCCACCTACCCCGACAAGTGGAAACCCGGCGACGGCGGCCACGCCTTCCAGATCCGTGGGTCGTCCAACATCGGCACACCTGTGGTCCCCCAGGGCAGTGGCCTCTGGACGGTCGAGGGCGACGCCTGGTACCAGGTCAACGCGGTGAGCGCGAAGGACGGCCTCCCCGTCTGCACCTACAAACTGCCCAAGTCCGAGCGTCAGTGGATCGTGGCCGACGGCAACCGCGTCTTCGTGATGAACGACGCCGCGCTGTACGCCCTGCCGGTCTTCTGACCCCGGCCCGGTGGTGCCGGGCCGGGGAAGGCAGCGGGCCCGGGGCGCCGGCCCCGGGCCCGGGGATCCTCAGCCCTTCACGGGCGCATGCTCCCGCAGTACCTCCATGAACGCCCGCATCCACTCCGGCTGGTCGTTCCAGGCGCGGGCGGAGACGACCTTGCCGTCCACCACCGCCGCGCCGTCGACGAAGATTCCGCCGCCCATCGCCACGTCCGGGGCGCAGGCGGGGTAGGCCGCGGTACGGCGGCCTTTGAGGACGCCGAGCGGGGCCAGCGTGATGGCCGCGTGACAGAGGTGCGCGACGGGCTTGTCGGCGTCGAAGAAGTGGGTGACGACGCGGCGATAGTCGGAGTCGTTGCGCAGATACTCCGGTGCCCGGCCGCCGGGGAGCACCAGCGCGGCGTACTGCTCCGGGTCGACCTCGGACAGTGCGAGGTCGGACGGCCAGGAGTGACCCTCGCGCTCGACGTAGGTGTCGAAGTCGTCGACGAAGTCGTGCACCACGAACCGCAGCTTCTTCCGTGACGGGGCCGCGACGTGCGTCTCGTACCCCTCCTCCAGCATCCGCTGATAGGGGTAGAAGAACTCCAGGTCCTCGGTGGCGTCGCCGGCGATGATCAAGATCTTGGGCATGCTGCGCGCTCCTCGTGGCGGCTTCAACCGGGCCGATCGGTTCGACCGGGCCGTATCGGATCAATCGGTTCCCCACTCGGTGACCTCGAATGCGTCGCCCACCGCCAGCTTTCCGGTGTGCAGTACGGAGAACTTCGAGCCGAACGCCACCCCGCCCTCGGGCACCCGCCGGTACGAGGCGAGCGTGCGCAGCGGTTCGGGCCCCGCCTTGGCGCCCGTGCGCTGGTCGACGAGCGTGACGGCGCAGCGGATGGCGAGCTTGGCGAACCCCAGCTCACCACCGCCGACCGTGACCCGCCGGGCCCGGTCCTCGGTCTGCGGCGCGTCCCACCCGTCCACGACGATGTTGGGCCGGAAGCGGTCCATCGGGACCGGCGGGCGGCCGGCGGCGGCGATACGGCGGTTGAGGTCGTCGAAGGCGGCCAGGGAGATGACGTGCACGGGGCTGCTGTCGGCGAAGCCGGAGGTGCCGGGGGTGAGGCCGTCGGTCACCCGGTCGTGCTCCGGCGGTACGCGCACCAGGCGGCTGGCCGCGCCGAGCGCCCGGGACAGCCAGTCGGCCGCCCGGTCCCCCTGGTCGACCGCGCGGTAGAGCGCACCGAACATCTCGACCTCGGCTCTGGGGGAAGACCCGTCGCCGAGGTCGACGTCCAGGCGCAGGGTCTCCATCCCCGGTGCGTTCAGGGTGAGTTGAGCCCCGTCCGCGCCGACCTCGGGACGTATCACCGCCAGCCGGGGGTCCTTGCGCTGACTTCGGAAGACGCCTCCGGGGCCGACGACCAGGAAGCTGCGGTCGTGCGGGAGGCCGGCCGGCGTGAGTTCCGCCTCGGTCGCCGGGGTGCCGGCGCAGCCCTTGACGGGATAGCTGGTTAACGCGGTGACGGTAGCCATGGGGGCAGCGTAGAGCCCGGCCGGCCGCCGGCGACCGCCGTTCACCGCCCGGGGTCACGCCCCGGCGCGGGCCGCCCGGCGCCTTACGGAACGGCCCTGCACCGCCGCGTGCCCGGTACGCACGGCCCGCTGAAGCTCAGGTCCACAAATCCGTGATCGCCACGTCCAGGTCGGCCAGCAGCCGGCGGAGCAGCGGCAGGGAGAGGCCGATGACGTTGCCGGGGTCGCCGTCGATGCCGTCGATGAAGGGGGCGGAGCGGCCGTCGAGGGTGAAGGCGCCCGCGACGAACAGCGGCTCGCCGCTTTCGACATAGGCGGCGATCTCGTCGTCGGTGGGCTCGCCGAAGCGGACCGTGGTCGAGGCGGTGGCGGAGACCTGGCGGCCGTCCGCGCCCGTGTCGATGACGCAGTGCCCGGTCTGCAGGATGCCGCAGCGGCCGCGCATGGACTTCCAGCGGGCGGTGGCGTCCTCGGCGTCCGCGGGTTTGCCGAGCGCCCGCCCGTCCAGCTCCAGGACCGAGTCGCAGCCGACCACCAGGGCGCCGGCGGCCTCCGGGCGGGCGGCGACGGCGGCGGCCTTCGCCTCGGCCAGTATGCGGGCGAGTTCACCGGGCGTGGCGGCGGTGAGCGCGTCCTCGTCGACGCCGCTGACGATGACCTCGGGCGCCAGCCCGGCCTGGTGCAGCAGGGCCAGCCGGGCGGGGGACTGGGAGGCGAGGACGAGACGGCGGGGGCGGGGCTCTTCGGTCATGCCCGCCATCGTACGGAGCCGCGGGGGCGCCCGGTCTACTTGTGGAGCACGGCCTCCATGACGGACTTCGCGATCGGGCCGCCCAGCTTGCCGCCGGCGATCTCCGACCGGGGAATGTCCATGTCCTTGGGGTCGACGAAGACGGCGACCGCGACCGGGGAGCTGCCGTCGCTCTGCTTGGCGTAGGAGACGAACCAGGCGTAGGGGCGCTCGTCGTGGACGTTCGCGCCGTGCTGGGCGGTGCCGGTCTTGCCGCCGACGGTCACGCCGTCGATCTTGGCCTTCGAGGCGGTGCCGTCGCTGGCCGTGTACTCCATCATCTCCTGCACCTTCTTCGCGGTGCCGGCGGAGACGGCCTGGGACATCATCTTCGGCTCGATCTTCTCGATCGTCGACAGGTCGGAGCCGCGCACCTCGTCGACGATGTGCGGCATCATCACCTTGCCGTCATTGGCGAGGCCGGCGGCCACCATCGCCATCTGCATCGGTGTGCTGGTGAGGCTGCCCTGGCCCATACCGGTCAGCGCGGTCTGCGGCTTGTCGAGCTTGTCAGGGTAGAGGCTCTTGCTGGCCAGCAGGTCCCCGAGGTCCTTGTCGTAGACGTCGGAGTTGAAGCCGAACTTCTCCGCGGTCTTGCGCATCCTTTCCTTGCCGACCTTCAGCGCGGTGTCGAGGAAGACGTTGTTGCACGACCACTGCATGCCGGTCTTCAGCGAGGCCTTGTCGCAGGGCGCGCCCGCGACGTCATTGCCGATCTCCCTCGTGCTCTGCGGCAGCCGGTAGGGGGCGGGCGCACCTGACGGGGCATCGATGTCCGACACCACGCCGCTCTCCAGCGCGGCCGCCGCGGTGAGGATCTTGAAGGTGGAGCCGGGGGCATAGGTTTCCCGCAGCGCGCGGTTGCTCAGCGGCTTGGTCTTGTCGGCGTCCAGCGCCTTGAACTTCCGGCCCTCGGCGTTGGAGATGCCGGTGAAGACCGACGGGTCGTAGGACGGGGTGGAGGCGAGCGCGAGGACCCGGCCGTTGCGCGGGTCGAGAGCGACCACCGCACCCTTGGCGTGGAGGTCGGTCAGCCCCTTGTACGCGGCCTTCTGCGCCTTGGGGTCGATGGTGGTGACGACATCGCCGCCGCGCGGCTTCTCGCCGGTCAGGATGTCCTGGGCGCGCTTGAAGGCGAGCCGGTCGTCCTTGCCGCTGAGCACCTTGTTGTAGATGCCCTCCAGGAAGGACGTGCCCTGGGCCTGCGAGGCGAAGCCGGTGACCGGCGCGTACATCGGGCCGTCCTTGTACGTCCGCTTGTACTTGAAGTCACCGGAGGTCGCCACCGAGCCGGTGACCGGCTTGCCGCCGACGATGATGTTGCCGCGCGGGTAGGAGAACGCCTCGATCTTGACGCGCCGGTTGTGGGGGTCGTTGGCGAGGTCGTTGCCCTGGATGAACTGGACCCATGTCGCGCGGGCCAGCAGGGCCAGCACCAGCACCCCGCAGAAGACGGCTATATGCCTCAGCGGCCTGTTCATCGCTCTCCCACTCCCGGCCGGCCGCCGTCCCGGCGGCCGAGCGCCCGAATTGCGCTGTCAGGAGGGAAAGAGGAAATTTCGGGGGTGATGGTTGCGATCGGGAACTGTGAGGGTTGCCTCCCCGCGGACGGGAACCGCTACTTCCCCGCGACGGGAACCGCTACTTCCCCGCGACGGGAACCGCTACCTCCCCGTGAGCATGATCATCAGCACCACCGCGACCACGGCCAGCACGATGCCCATCCGACGGAGCTTGGCCTCTACATCGCGCAGCTCCTCAGGAGGCTCATCGGGTGGATCTGACCACAGCATGTATCGATCCTGGGCCCGATGCGCGCGTGGCGCCTGAGTACGCGTACTCAGGCGCCCCCGCCGTAAAAAAAAGGGAAGGGCCAAATAAACAGTCGCTAATAAACAAAATAACCGGCCCACCCCAAAACAACAGTAGATATA
>NZ_JBSHAW010000018.1:21492-91994 GCF_053611685.1 Streptomyces sp. NPDC054786
GCCTGAGTACGCGTACTCAGGCGCCACGGCGTAAAGCACTAGTCAGTGCACTATGCACCGACCTGACCTCACGGTCACCGCTCGACATCAGCCGGTCAGTGCGACCAGTAACTCGTACGCCAGGCCCGCGGGCCCGGGTGCGGCATCCGCGCCCGCGCCGGAACCGTGGACGCGGGGTCCGACCACTCGGTGCCGCGATCGGCTCCGCCGGGCTCGACGGCAGCGGCGGCCGCCGCGCGGACCTGCACCACCGCCAGTGCGGCGGCCAGCTCCTCGGGTGTGGGGTTGCCCCGTACGACCTTGATCATCGAGAACGGCCCTCCTTCGCTGGTTCTGCCGGTCAGAGCGGGATGTTGCCGTGCTTCTTCGGCGGCAGCGCCTCGCGCTTGTTGCGCAGCGTGCGCAGCCCGCGGACGATGTGCCGGCGCGTCTCGGACGGCATGATCACCGCATCGACATAGCCGCGCTCGGCCGCGACGTAGGGATTGAGCAGGGCGCCCTCGTACTCCTGGATCAGCTCCTGGCGCCGCTCGTCCTGCGCGGCCGGGTCCTCGATCGCGGCAAGGGTGCGGCGGTACAGGATGTTGACCGCGCCCTGTGCGCCCATGACGGCGATCTGCGCGGTCGGCCAGGCGAGGTTGAGGTCCGCGCCCAGGTGCTTGGAGCCCATGACGTCATACGCGCCACCGAACGCCTTACGCGTGATGACCGTGATCAGCGGGACGGTCGCCTCCGCGTACGCGTAGATCAGCTTGGCGCCGCGCCGGATGATCCCGTCGTACTCCTGGTCGGTGCCGGGCAGGAAGCCGGGCACGTCCACGAAGGTGATCACCGGGACGTTGAACGCGTCGCAGGTCCGCACGAACCGCGCGGCCTTCTCCGAGGCCTTGATGTCCAGGATGCCCGCGAACTGCATCGGCTGGTTGGCGACCACACCGACCGCATGGCCCTCGACCCGCCCGAAGCCGGTCAGGATGTTCGGCGCGAACAGCGCCTGGGTCTCCAGGAATTCATTGTCGTCCAGGACATGCTCGATCGCGACATGCATGTCGTACGGCTGGTTGGCCGAATCCGGGATCAGGGCATCCAGCTCGCGGTCGGTGTCCGAGGTCTCCAGATCCGCCTCCTCCGGGAAGGCCGGCGGCTCGGAGAGGTTGTTCGACGGCAGGTAGGACAGCAGTCCCTTGACGTACTCGATGGCGTCCTTCTCGTCGCCCGCCATGTGGTGCGCCACACCGGAGGTGGTGTTGTGCGTACGGGCGCCGCCCAGCTCCTCGAAGCCGACGTCCTCACCGGTCACCGTCTTGATGACGTCAGGGCCGGTGATGAACATGTGCGAGGTCTGGTCGACCATGACCGTGAAGTCGGTGATGGCGGGGGAGTAGACCGCGCCGCCTGCACACGGGCCGACGACCAGGCTGATCTGCGGGATCACGCCGGACGCATGGGTGTTGCGGCGGAAGATCTCGCCGTACATGCCCAGCGAGGCCACGCCCTCCTGGATGCGCGCGCCGCCGGAGTCGTTGATGCCGATGACCGGGCAACCGGTCTTGAGCGCGAAGTCCATCACCTTGACGATCTTCTCGCCGAAGACCTCGCCCAGGGCCCCGCCGAAGACCGTGAAGTCCTGGGAGAAGACGGCCACCGGGCGGCCGTCGACCGTGCCGTAGCCGGACACCACACCGTCGCCGTAGGGGCGGGTCTGCTCCAGCCCGAAATTGGTCGACCGGTGCCGCGCGAACTCGTCCAGCTCGACGAACGAGCCCTCGTCCAGCAGCAGATCGATGCGCTCACGCGCCGTCAACTTCCCCTTTGCATGCTGCTTTTCCACTGCACGTGCGGAACCGGCATGCGTGGCTTCTTCGACCCGTCGCTGCAGATCCGCCAGTTTGCCCGCGGTGGTGTGGATGTTTGCTTCCGGCTCGGACATCGGGATGCGGCTCCTGCTCGTCCTGGACTGGTGCTCGTACTGAGGGTGGTACGGGTTTGTCTACCGATTCGTAGCGTATCCGCGGGACTGCTCAGCGGCACTGCGTCGTTGACCACACCTAGGCTGGTCCCATGACGCCTCAACCACCGGAAAACCGGGACAAAGATGCCGGTCGCTGGAGCGATCTGGGCCGCCCCCCGCTGAACGCCACGGCGCTGCGCCGCGCCCTGGTGCGGCCCGGCTCGCTCTGGACCGCCCTGGACGTCGTCTCCGCCACCGGCTCCACCAACACCGACCTGGCGGCCCGCGCGGCCGAGGGGGAGGCCGAGGGCGCCATCCTGGTGGCCGAGGAACAGTCCGCCGGCCGCGGCCGCCTCGACCGCACCTGGTCGGCGCCCCCGCGCTCCGGCCTCTTCTTCTCCGTCTACCTCACCCCCCGCGTCCCGGTGGAACGCTGGGGCTGGCTCCCCCTGCTCGCCGGGGTGGCCACGGCCGCCGCCCTCTCCCGGACGGCCGGCGTCGACACGGCCCTCAAGTGGCCCAACGACCTGCTGGTAACTTCCCAGGACTCCGAGGAACTGCGTCCGGGGGGCACCCTCACGGAACGCAAGGTGGGCGGCATCCTCGCCGAACGGGCCGGCCCCGGCGTCGTCATCGGCATCGGCCTCAACGTCTCCCTCACCGCCGCCGAACTCCCCGTGCCCGCCGCGGGCTCGCTGGTCCTGGCGGGCGCCCGCAGCACCGACCGCGACCCGCTGCTGCGCGCCGTACTCCGCTCACTGGAGGACTGGTACACGGAGTGGCGGGCCGCCGACGGCGACCCCGCCGCCAGCCGCCTCCACGAGGCCTACGCCGCCGGCTGCGCCACCCTCGGCCGCTCCGTACGCGCCGAACTCCCCGGCGACACCGAGATCATCGGCGAGGCAGTGGCCATCGACGGCGACGGCCGCCTGGTACTGGCCACCACGAACGGCGTACAGCAGCCGGTCGGGGCCGGGGACATCGTCCACTTGCGCCCGGCGGAGGACTCGTAGGGCCGGTCCGAGGCGTTGGACGGGCCCCGGCCCCGTGCGGCGCCACGATGGATGGCCGCCGCACGGGTCGGCGGCCGTGAGGTCTGCCGCTGTCCGTGCCGAGGGGCATCCCCTCCGGGCCCTCGCCCACGGGGAGTGCGCGCACCCACGGCGGGCGCGCGGCGCCCCCCACCGGCCGACCGCAGACACACTCGGCCCAGCCGCGGCCAAGGACGGCAGCGCGAGGGCACCCCGCCCCGCCGCCCACCGCCGCGCCGGTACACCCCCACCACTTCCGCGGTCACAGCCGACATGTGAGAGTGAGCCAGAGCACACCTGCCGTATCGTTGAGGCGGTTCGCCAGGGAGCGGACCACCGGCGAGCAGTGATCGGAAGGGCAGTGCGCAGGGATCGGACAGGGAGCGGCCGGTGACCGCCGACGACTCGGGCGCCGCCCCGCGCGACATGGACACCGAGGACGACGCCGTGCGCGACGTCCCCGTCGACGACCCCTCCGGGGGCCGGGACGAGGGCGCCACCACCAACGGCGAGGCCGGCGGCCTCGTCACCACCAACGGCGCGGCCGGCGGCCTCGTCACCGGCGACGGCGCGGCCGACAACGGCGACGAGAACAACGACGAGAACAACATCGCCGTCCGCCTCGAACAACTCATCCTCGGCGCCGACCGCCGCTACACACCGTTCCAGGCGGCCCGCGGCGCCGGTGTCTCCATGGATCTCGCGGCCCGCTTCTGGCGGGCCATGGGCTTCGCCGACATCGGCCAGGTCAAGGCCCTCACCGAGGCCGATGTGCTGGCCCTGCGCCGGCTGTCCGGTCTCGTCGAGGCCGGGCTGCTGAGCGAGGCCATGGCCATCCAGGTCGCCCGCTCCACGGGCCAGACCACCGCCCGTCTCGCCGACTGGCAGATCGACTCCTTCCTGGAGGGCCTCACCGAGCCCCAGGACTCCGGCCTGACCCGGACGGAGATCACCTACCCGCTGGTCGAGCTGCTGCTCCCCGAGCTGGAGGAGTTCCTCGTCTACGTCTGGCGGCGCCAGCTCGCCGCCGCCACCGGCCGCGTCGTCCGGGCCCAGGACGACGCGGAGATGGTCGACCGCCGGCTCGCCGTCGGCTTCGCCGACCTGGTCGGTTTCACCCGTCTGACCCGCCGCCTGGAGGAGGAGGAACTGGGCGAGCTGGTGGAGGCGTTCGAGACCACCTGTTCCGACCTGGTGGCCGCGCACGGCGGCCGGCTCATCAAGACCCTCGGCGACGAGGTCCTCTTCTCCGCCGATGACGCCGGTATCGCCGCCGAGATCGGGCTGCGGCTGATCGAGACGATGACCAATGACGAGACGATGCCGGAGCTGCGGGTCGGTATCGCCTTCGGCACGGTCACGACCCGGATGGGCGATGTCTTCGGCACGACGGTCAACCTCGCCAGCCGCCTCACCTCGATAGCGCCGAAGGACACCGTGCTGGTGGACGAGGCGTTCGCCGAGGAGCTGGGCCGTATCGGTGACGCGCCGGTCTCCGAGGCCGACGCCGCGGCCGCGGAAAAGGCGGCCGAGGAGGGCACCGGCGCCCCGCCGCCGTCGTACCGCTTCGCACTCCAGCCGATGTGGCAGCGCCCGGTGCGAGGCCTGGGCGTGATCGAGCCGTGGCTGCTGAGCCGTCGGGACGGACAGGCCACGAGCGACTGAGGCCCACAAGCGGACCGGACCCTGCCGCGAACGGACGCCCGGACCCCGCCGTGAACGGGCACTCGGACCACGGCAGGCCCGGAACCGGAGCCCGCGGATCACCACCACCCGGAACCGAGCCGGTGGACTGCCCGCCCGTCCTGATGCGACCCCGCGGATCACGGGCGCCCGAACCGACCGCCCGGCCCGCACCCCGCCCGAGCCCGGTCCACCCCTCCGGGCTGCCGCTCCCATCCCTGTCCCCCTGGCCGCCCACCTGGCATGATCCCCACGTCAGGTCAACGCCCGTTAACAGGGAGGGTTGCATGGAACGGCAGGGGCAACGGCAACAATTCGGTGCGGACGGCTGGGTGGCCGTCGAGCGCCACGGTTTCGTGGCGGAGCTGATCATGGACCGCCCGAAGGCCATGAACGCCGTCTCGACGGCCATGGCCGACAGCCTGGCGCAGGCCTGCGCCGAGCTGGCCGCGGACCGCTCCGTACGGGCGGTGGTGCTCAGCTCCACCCACGAGCGGGCGTTCTGCGTCGGCGCGGACCTCAAGGAGCGCAACTCCTTCACGGACGCGGACCTGATGCGGCAGCGCCCGCACACCCGTGCCGCGTACACCGGCGTACTGGAACTGCCGATGCCCACCATCGCCGCGGTGCACGGCTTTGCGCTCGGCGGCGGCTTCGAGCTGGCGCTGGCCTGCGATCTGATCGTCGCGGACGGTACGGCGGAGGTCGGCCTGCCGGAGGTGTCGGTGGGCGTCATCCCCGGCGGCGGGGGCACCCAGCTGCTGCCGCGCCGGGTGGGCGCGGCGCGGGCGGCCGAGCTGGTCTTCACCGCCCGGCGGGTGCGGGCGGCCGAGGCCGCGGAGCTGGGGCTGGTCGACCGGCTGGTGGCGGACGGGCAGGACCGGGCCGGGGCGCTGGAGCTGGCGGCCGCGATCGCCCGTAACTCGCCGGTCGGACTGCGTGCCGCCAAGCGCGCCATGCGCCTCGGGCACGGGCTGGACCTGCGGGCCGGCCTGGACCTGGAGGACGGCGCCTGGCGCAGCGTGGCCTTCTCCGGGGACCGGGCGGAGGGTGTGGCGGCCTTCAACGAGAAGCGGGATCCGGAGTGGCCCGGGGAGTGACCCGGGGCAAGACGGCGCCGACGCCGGACGGCACGTCCCGCGGTGTCGGCGCGACCGCCCACCGTCACGCACCGTGAGGAGGCCGCGCTCCGGCCCCCTCCCGCGCGGCTCATCCCCCGTCTCCGCTCCACCCCCACCCCCCGACCAGGAACGACGCGCAGGACGACGCGAATAACGCCTGGGCGTCAATCACACACGGAAAGGGGCGAAAGGGGTTAAACATTCCTACGCTGTACTACAGAGCGTGCTCACGGTGACGGAATGCGAGGATCCGGTGACGGGCGAGGGCGATGCGAGGCTGCGGGCCGTGGTGGAGCTGGCGCAGGCGATGGCGGCCGCGCACACGCCGCGCGAATCGGCGCACGCCGCGGCGCAGGGCGTGCGCCAGGCCCTGGGGGGATCCTTCGCGGCGATCTCGAAGTGGGAGCGCGAGCTGGGCAAGCTCCGGGTGCTGGTCAATGTCGGCGAACTCGCCGACGACGAGGAGGAGTTCCCGGACGACGAGAGCTACCCCGTCCACGAATTCCCGGAGATCGTCGGCTTTCTCCACGAGCAGTGGGCGGGCGGCGGCGAGCCCAGCGCCTGGGTGGAGACCGCCGAGGAGCCGCACGGCGGCCCCGCGCCCGCGGACGCGGCAGCGGGGCCGGGCGGGAGTGGCTGTGCCAACCCGCAGCGGGTAGCCGCGCTGCGCCGCCGCGGCCGGGGCTGCTGTGTGGTCGCGCCGATCGTGCTGCACGGCCGGGCGTGGGGCGAGCTGTATGTCGCGCGGCGTACGGGGGAGGCGGTCTTCGGGCGGCCGGACGCCGACTTCGCGAGCGTGCTCGCCGCGGTCACGGCCGCCGGGATCGCCCAGACCGAGCGGCTGGCGGAGGTCCGCCGGCTGGCCTTCACGGACTCCCTGACCGGTCTCGCCAACCGCCGGGCCGTCGATATGCGGCTGGACGAGGCGCTGGAGCTGCACCGCAGGGACGAGGTGGTGGTCAGCCTGGTGGTGTGTGACCTCAACGGGCTGAAGCGGGTGAACGACTCGCGCGGCCATGCGGCCGGGGACCGTCTGCTGGAGCGCTTCGGCTCGGTGCTGTCCCTGTGCGGTGCGATGCTGCCGGGCATGCTGGCGGCCCGGCTCGGCGGCGATGAGTTCTGTCTGCTCGCGGTGGGCCCGCCGGCCGACGAGGTGGTCAAGGTGGCCGGTGAACTGTGCGACCGGGCAGGGGAGTTGGACCTCGGTGAGGGGGTCGCGGTCGGGGTCGCCTCGACCGGCGATCCGATCGGTCCGGTGCGCAGCGCCCGCCGGCTCTTCCGGCTCGCGGACGCCGCGCAGTACAAGGCCAAGGCGGCGCGGTCGGGTGAGCCGGTGGTCGCCGGTCGGCACGGCGGCAAGGACGACCCGGTCGTCCGGCTCGCGGACGCACCGGACCGGCGGTCGGGGCCGGAGCGCCGCCGCTTCCGGAGGTGAGGCATCGCATCCTTGTACCGACCCCGGTCCCTCGCCTACGCCCCGTAAGGGGTGCGCACGAAATCCGGTGGTGACATCCGGCGATTCAGTCTCTAGGGTGCCTGAATATGGATATGCACACTGTGGTGCTGGGGACGTCCGGCACGACCGCACAGGACGTCATCGCGGTGGCCCGCGGCGCGGCCCGGATCGAGCTGTCCGCGGAGGCCCTCGCGGCCGTCGCCACCTCCCGCGCCTTCATCGACGAACTCGCCGCCAAGCCCGACCCCGTCTACGGCGTCTCCACCGGCTTCGGGGCCCTCGCCGTACGGCACATCAGCCCCGAGCTGCGCGTGCAGCTCCAGCGCAACATCGTGCGCTCGCACGCGGCCGGCATGGGCCCGCGGGTCGAGCGCGAGGTCGTCCGCGCGCTGATGTTCCTGCGGCTGAAGACGCTCGCCTCCGGGCACACCGGTGTCCGCCCGCTCGTCGTCGAGACGATGGCGGCCATACTCAACGCCGGCATCACGCCCGTCGTGCACGAATACGGCTCGCTCGGCTGCTCCGGTGACCTGGCGCCGCTCTCGCACTGTGCGCTGACGCTGATGGGCGAGGGCGACGCGGAGGGCCCCGACGGTGTCGTACGGCCGGCCGGCGAGCTGCTGGCCGAGCACGGCATCGAGCCCGTCGAACTGCGCGAGAAGGAGGGCCTGGCGCTCCTCAACGGCACCGACGGCATGCTCGGCATGCTGGTCATGGCCTGCGCCGATCTCGCCCGGCTGTTCACCTCGGCGGACATCACCGCGGCCCTCTCGCTGGAGGCCCTGCTCGGCACGGACAAGGTCCTCGCGCCCGAGCTGCACGCCATCCGCCCGCACCCCGGGCAGGCCGCCTCGGCGGCCAATATGTCCAAGGTGCTGGCCGGTTCGGGCTTCACCGGCCACCACCAGGACGACGCCCCGCGCGTCCAGGACGCCTACTCCCTGCGCTGCGCCCCGCAGGTCGCCGGCGCGGGCCGGGACACCCTCGACCACGCCCGGCTCGTGGCCGACCGCGAGCTGGCCGCCGCGGTCGACAACCCGGTGGTGCTGCCGGACGGCCGGGTCGAGTCCAACGGCAACTTCCACGGCGCTCCGGTCGCCTACGTCCTGGACTTCCTGGCCATCGCCGCGGCCGACCTCGGCTCGATCGCGGAGCGCCGTACCGACCGGCTGCTGGACAAGAACCGTTCGCACGGGCTGCCCGCCTTCCTGGCCGGGGACCCGGGCGTCGACTCCGGGCTGATGATCGCCCAGTACACCCAGGCCGCGCTGGTCAGCGAGCTGAAGCGGCTGGCGGCGCCCGCCTCGGTGGACTCCATCCCGTCCTCGGCCATGCAGGAGGACCATGTCTCGATGGGCTGGTCGGCGGCGCGCAAGCTGCGTACCGCGGTCGACAACCTGACCCGGATCATCGCCGTCGAGCTCTATGCAGCGACCCGCGCCGTCGAGATGCGTACGGGGCTGACGCCCGCCCCCGCCACCCGTGCCGTGCTGGACGCGGTGCGCGGTGCCGGCATCCAGGGGCCGGGCGAGGACCGTTTCCTGGCGCCGGACCTGGAGGGCGCGTATGCGTTCGTCCGGGGCGGGAAGCTGGTGGCGGCCGTGGAGTCGGTCACCGGCGAGCTGGCGTAACGGCGGACGGCACGGCGCCCGCCGCCCCGTCCCGTCTCAGGCGGTGTCGTCGCGGGTGCGGCGGACGGAGTAGCTGACCAGCCCGGCGCCGAGCGCGAGACAGGCGCCGCCGCCGATCACGTACGGCGTGGTGTCCGGGCTGCCGGTGTCGGCGAGGAAGTGCGGCCGGGTGCCGGCGGGGTCGGCGCCGGCACCGGAGACCGTGCCGGAGCCGGTGCCCGTGCCGCTGTGGTGCGGGGTGGTCGTCGTGGAACCGCTGACGGTGTCCTGTGCCCCGCTGCTCACCCGGTCGGCCAGGCCCGGTCCGGCCGCGGCGGATGCCGTCCGCAGACCGGAATCTGTCGCTCCGTCATCCCCCGCGCTCGCATTGGCGGAGGGTACGAACCACAGGGCGAACAGTACCGATCCCGCGGCCGCGGCGGTCAGCAGTGGTCGTCGTGCGGTCACGAAGCGATCCCCCTTGTGGGTTCGGCGAATTGGCCGGTGACCTCAGATGTTAGTGACCGCCGCGGGTCGCGGGGAAGTCAGGACCCGTCCATGCCTAACCTCCGTGCTATGAGCAATGGTGAGACATCACGTTTTGTGCGCCTTCATGTCGAACTGATCCTGGAGGTGACCGACGCCCGGCAGCTGACCGGCGCGGCCCTCGATCACATCGGCGGCGACCCGTCGCTGCCCGACGAGGAGCGCAGACAGTCCGTGGAGACGGTCAAGGAGGATCCGGCGGAGGCGCTGGCCCATCTGATCGACCCGTTCGACCTCGTCACCTCGGTGCCGGGCACCGAACTCGCCCAGGCCTCGTGGAGCAGCGAGGAGCTGACCGACTACGACCCGGACGCCGAGTGGAACGCGGCGGACTGGGATCTGGCGGACGACGCGGACGGGGAGGGCTGACCGGCAGCTCGTCCCGCCCGATGGCCAGGGCCCCCGTACGGCTTACCCGCCGTACGGGGGCCCACTACGTGGCCGGTGCGCATCCGCTCCGTGAGCACCCGGTGACCGTCCCGGGGACATAAGTGGCCTTCCCCACACTTTGTGGAGGCATGGAACGGGCGAAAAGGAAAAGGCGTTCATATGGCGTCGGCCGGAATGCCTGCGTCCAGATATGCCTGCGTTCAGTTGGCAGCTCGCTCGGGGAAGTCTGCGAAATCGGTAGCAATGGAGATGCGTGTGATAACGGACAGCAAGCGCCGGAAGGGGCTTATAGCCAGCGCCACGCTGCTCGGGGGCGTACTCACGCTTGCAGCGTGTGGCGGCAGCACGGCGGCTGACCACGGCGATGGCGGCGCTGACGGTCCTCGCCACGAGAACGCCCAGCAGGTGGACGAGGCGGCCGCGAAGGACGCCTCCAAGGCCAAGATCAAGATTCTGCCGGCGGACGGCGCGACCGGTGCGGGCATCAACAGTGACGCCCACGTCACGGTCGGCGACGGAAAGCTCACCGAGGTCACCATGACCTCGGCCGAGTCCAAGCAGAAGGTCGACGGCACCCTCTCCGCGGACGGCACCTCCTGGAAGCCCAAGCAGGCACTGGAACGTTCGACGAAGTACAAGGTCACCGCGCATGCGGTGGACTCCAAGGGACGCACGGCGGTGGAGAACTCCAGCTTCACCACCGTCTCCCCGGCGAACAGCTTCGTCGGGAACTTCACGCCGGAGAACGGCTCGACCGTCGGCGTCGGGATGCCGGTGTCGATCAACTTCGACAAGCCGGTCGAGAACAAGGCCGAGGTCGAGTCCGCGATCAAGGTCGCGTCGAGCAGCAACCAGCAGGTCGTCGGCCACTGGTTCGGCGACAAACGGCTGGACTTCCGCCCCCAGGACTACTGGAAGGCGAACTCCAAGGTCACCATGAAGCTCGGCCTCGACGGTGTCGAGGCGTCGCCGGGCGTCAAGGGCATCCAGAACAAGACCGTCAGCTTCAATGTCGGTCACTCGCAGGTCAGCACCGTTGACACCCAGGCACACCTGATGTTCGTGGTGCGTGACGGCAAGCTCGTCAAGACCATCCCGATTTCGGCCGGCGGCGACGAGAACGCGACCTACAACGGCAAGATGGTCATCTCCGAGCGGTTCAAGCAGACCCGGATGGACGGCTCGACCGTCGGCTTCAAGAAGAAGGACGGCAAGGGCGAGTACGACATCCCCGACGTGCCGCACGCCCAGCGCCTGTCGGCCTCCGGCACCTTCATCCACGGCAACTACTGGGGCAAGGGCATCTTCGGCAAGACCAACACCAGCCACGGCTGCATCGGTCTGGAGGACGCCAAGGGCGCCAAGGACGCGAAGACGCCCGGCGCCTGGTTCTTCGACCACTCGCAGACCGGCGATGTGGTGGATGTCGTCAATTCCCCCGACCAGACGGTCAAGCCGGACAACGGCCTGAACGGCTGGAACATGGACTGGTCGGAGTGGGTCGCCGGCAGCGCTGCGCAGCAGCCCGGCACCGTGGTGCAGCAGTGACACCGCAGATGACGGCAGTACACCGCGGGTGACGGCAGCACACCGCACGATGACCGCGTGTGACATGACCGCTCGCGACGCGAGGTGACAGGTCATGTCATGACCGGCAGCTCGTGCCGTGCCGTGCCGACCGCTCGCCTCATGACGTGACCGACGCCCGGTGGCGCCCCGATCAGGGTGCCGCCGGGCGTCGTCGCTGTGTACGGTGCGCCGGCCGCCGACTGCCACCGGGACGCGGGGCCGGGAGAGCCCTCCGTACAGTGAGCGGGTGAGTGAGCGCGGAGAAAAAGGGCGCGGCGGGTCGTCGTCGGCGGCCGGTGAACTGGTCGGGCAGGTGCTCGGCAGCGTCCGCTACGCGCCGGACGGCGCGCAGGCCGAGGACGCCATCGAGGCGGGCGCCTCGATGCTGGCCGCGGCCGAGGCCGGCCGGGAGGCGGTGAGCGCGGCGGTGGTCGACGCCGCCGTCGCGGCCGTGCGGCAGTGCTGGGCGGGCGGCTGGCAGCCCGCCGACCTGGAGCGGATCGTGCGGCGTGACGCGTCCGGCGCCTCCCTGGTGGCAGTGGTCGTCGACGCCGTCGCGGCCGAAGCGGCCCGGCCGCCGGCGGCACGCCCCGCGCGGGACACGCGCTGGGCCGAGCAGCTGAGGAACCTCGGCGCCGAGGTCTGGTGGGCCGGTGACACCGGCTACCTCGACGCCCTGGCCGAGCGCCGCCGCACCTCCCGCTTCGAGACCACGTACGACGTACTGGCGGCGCTGCGCGCACTCGCCCGGCTGCCCCGCATCACCCCGCTGCCGGCCCCGCCGAAGGCCGCCCCGAAGAGCGGCCCCGCCGCGTCCCGCGCCCTCGGACGGATCCGCGGGCTGCTCGCCAAGGCCGAGGCGACCGACTACGCAGAGGAGGCCGAGGCGCTGTCCGCCAAGGCCCAGGAGCTGATGGCCCGGCACAGCATCGACGAGGCGCTGCTCGACAGCGCGGACGCCGGGCCCGGCGGGCAGGCCGGCGGCCCGTCCGCGGTCCGTATCGGCATCGAGGGCCCGTACGAACAGGCCAAGGCGCTGCTGCTCGACGCGGTGGCGGCCGCCAACCGCTGCCAGGCCGTCTGGGCCGCCGACGTCGGTTTCTCCACCCTGGTCGGCTTCGCCCCCGACCTGGAGGCGGCCGAGATGCTCTACACGTCGCTGCTGCTCCAGGCCACCGCCGCGATGCACCGCGCGGCGAACGACCTCCCCCGAGCTCTCAAGGAGCAGGGCGGTGCCCCCATCGCCCGCGGCCGCTCCCGCCGTACCCGGGACTTCCGCCAGACCTTCCTCGTCGCCTACGCCGACCGCATCCGCGACCGGCTCGGGGCGGCCACCGCCGCCGCCGCGGTCGCCGCCACCGCCGAGTCCGACGGAGCGGCCCCCGACCTCCTCCCGGTCCTCGCCGCCCGCGAACTCGCCGTCGAGGAGACCACCGGCGCCCTCTTCCCCGACACCGCCCCGGTCCGCCTCCGCGGCATACGGGACGCGGACGGCTGGCACCAGGGCAGAGCGGCGGCGGACCGGGCGCGGCTGGGCGAGGGGTGAGGCCGCGGCGCAAGTGACCCCGGGGGAGCCGCGCGCGGCTACGACAACAACCCGCGCTCCAGGGCCGTCATCACCGCCGCCGTCCGGTCCGACACCTCCAGCTTCTTGAACGCACGCAGGAGATGGGTCTTCACGGTGGCCTCGCCGATGAACAGCTCCCGGCCGATCTCGGCATTGGTCAGTCCCTGGCCGACCAGCCGCAGCACCTCGCACTCCCGGGCGGACAGCGGCGGCTCCTCCACGGCCCGCGCCCGGAACAGCTTGGTGGCCAGCGACGGGGTCAGCACGGTCGCACCGCGCGCCGCACCGTGTACGGCGTCGACCAACTCGGCGCGGGAGCTGCCTTTGAGGAGGTAGCCGGCCGCCCCCGCCTCCACGGCGCGCAGGATGTCGGAGTCGTTCTCATAGGTGGTGACGATGACCACCCTGCTGCGTGGCGACTGCCGCAGGATGTGCCCCGTGGCGGCGACCCCGTCCATCCCGCCCATCCGCAGATCGAGCAGCACGACGTCCGGCGTCAGCCGGGCCGCCAGCGTCACGGCCTCCTCACCGGAGCCCGCCTGCCCCACGACATCGATGCCCGGGTCGGATTGCAGCATCGCGCACAGACCCTCGCGTACGACGGGGTGATCATCGGCGAGCAGCACCCGCACCGCGACCGTGTCCTCAACGCTCATCATCCGCCGCCTTCGCCAACCGCCCCGCCGCCACCTGCTCTTCGGACCGACCCGCCATCGGCGCCTCCACCCGGTCCACCGCCTCCGCCAAGGGCACCTTCACCTCGACGGCGGTGCCCGCCCCGGGCTCGCTCACCACGCTCATCACGCCACCGATCTCCGCCACCCGCGCCGCCATGCCCCGCAGCCCGAAGCCCCCGCCGTCACCCCGACCGTGCCCCGCCGCACCGTGCTCGTCCTCCCTCCCGGCTGCCGCCGCTGCCGCGTCGAACCCCCTGCCGTCATCGGCGACACGGAGCCCGACCCGTCCCTCCCCGTACCGGAGCACCAGGTCCACCGCGCGGGCGTCGGCGTGCCTGCGCACATTCGCGCCGGCCTCCTGCGCGGCACGCAGCAGGACGACATTGACCGCCATCGGCAGCGGCCGCTCGTCGCCCTCGACGGCGAACCGCACCAGCAGCCCGGTCTGCGCGGTCAGCCCGTCCGCCTGCCGCCGCAGCGCCTGCGCCAAGGAGCTCTCCCGCAAGGACGCGGGCGTCCGGTCGGCCACGAAGGCGCGGGCCTCGGCCAGGCTCTCCCTGGCCACCCGCCCGACCAGCGCCAGATGTTCACGGGCGACCGCGGGCGCGCCCTCCACCTCCGAGTCCGCCGCCTGCACAAGGCTGATGATGCTGGTCAGGCTCTGCGCGAGGGTGTCGTGGATCTCCCGTGCGAGCCGCTCGCGCTCGGCGGAGATCCCGGCCCGGTGCGACAGCCGGGCCACCTGCTCGCGGTTCCGCCGCAGCTCTTCGATCAGCGCGGCGTGCTCCTTGTTCTGCCGTACCACCCTCTTGATCCACAGCCCGAGGAGTACGGACAGGGCCATCCCGAGCAGCGACGCAAGCAGCACGAACAGCACGGCCGGGCCCGCGGCGCCGCCGCGCAGCCACAGCATCGTCACGGGCATGAGGTTGCCGAGGACGCCGACCACCAGGGCCGGCCTGGTCGCCAGGCTCATCATCAGCATCGGGATGAGGGCGAACAGCGCGAACGAGCTCATCAGATCGACGGCGGTGGCGACCCCGAACAGCACGAAGAGGCCGACGGGGAAGACGACGTTGCGCCGGTCGCTCTCATGCCGCAGCATCAACGGCCGCCCGATCCCCGCGTACCAGGGCACGGCCAGGGTCAGCGCGCCGATGGCGACCACCCGGCCCCCCTGCGGCACGCCGGAGGTGAACACCAGCCCCGTGGTGACCAGATAGCAGATCACGAAGTAGCTGTCCCACAGCCCGAACCACCGCACCCGCGCCTCGGGCGCGCGCCGCGCCTCAGCCGTCACCGCGGCCCCCTGGATATCACCGTGTCCCCCTGGACCTGAGCGTCCCCGCACCCGAGGAGCGGGTGCGGCCGCGCCCAGTCCTATCACCTGCCTCTCCGGCGCCGCACTGTCCACCGACCGGTGGACATCCCCCTCCACCGGTCGGTCGTCCCGCGGCAACGGCCCCTCGCCATAACGTCGTTGACGAAGCCCTCGCGGACCTCGCGGACCTCGCGGAAGACCCCGGACAAAGGAATTCGCCGGACCGCGGAATTCCCGGAACCACGGAATTCCCCGAACCGCAGCGCACTCGCCGAGCAACAGAAGCCGCAGCACCCCAGAAAGGCCCGGATTTCCATGGACCACCTGAGTCAGTTCGTCACTGCACTCATCGCCAGTGCCACCATCCTCACCCTCATCCTGGCCACCGACCTGGGCCGCCGCCGCGTCACCAATATGCGCATGCTGCGCTCCGTGATCGCGGTCGCCCTCATCATCGCGATCTTTGTGCGCTCCTTCCCGACCTCCGGGAACGCGCCCTCGTTTCAGCTCATCGGCGTCGGCGTGGGCGTGATCTGCGGCCTGATCGCCGGCGTACTGCTCCCCGCGCACCGCGGCAGCGACGGCCGGATCTACACCACCGGCGGAATCGGATACGCCCTCGTCTGGATCGTCCTTTCCGCCGCCCGCGTTCTTTTCGCCTACGGTGCCGAGCACTGGTTCACCGAGGGCCTGATCCGCTTCAGCATCGAAAATGAGCTCAGCGGCCCCGACGTCTACGCAAATGCCTTTGTCTTCATGTCACTTGCCATGGTCCTCACCCGGACCGCAGTCCTCGTGACCAAGCGCCGCCGCATCCGCCGGTCGGCCCCCGCCCCGGCGGGCACGGAACAGCCGGCCGCGGTCTGACGGCGCACCGTCCACGGACCGGCGCCACCGGCCGACGCCTGCTCGTCAGCCGTCGGAGCGCGTGGCGTCGCGGGGGGAGGGCCGGGCCGATCGGGGGACGGCCCGGCCCTGGCATCATCCTTCCCGCGCAGGCGGCCGGCCGATTGAACGCGGGCCACCGGCCGACCGTACAGATAGCGACGGCGCCGACCACCCGAGTCCGGTCCGCCGCGCCACCACCGGGCCTCGCACGGAAGGACCTTCGGGTTGTCGCACTTCACGCGCTCTCACCAGCTGCCACAGCAGAGGCAGACAACCACCACCGGGCCCCTGCCGCCGGACGACGGCCCCCCGGCGGATGCGCCGGATACCGCGGCAGGGACGGGAGAACAGGAAGGCGCCCCGAGCGAGGTCACCGACCTCGATGCCGCCCCGGGCGGCTGGCGGGACCGCCATCCGACCGCCGCGCGGGCGATGGCGTGGACCACCACCGCCCTGGCCGGCGCGCTGGTGCTGGTCACCCTCCTGCTGCCGAACGACGCCGCCCGCCTCACGCCCGCCGAATTCGCCCGTATCCCGGTGGAGGGGATAGCCGGCGCCGCCCTGCTGCTCCTCCTGCCACACCCGGCGCGGCGGGTGGCCGCGGTGCTCGCCGGAGTGGCCCTCGGCCTGCTGACCGCCCTCGACATCCTCGACATCGGCTTCGGCGAGGTGCTCGGCCGCGGATTCAACGTGGTGTTCGACTGGGTCCTGCTCGGCGACGGCGCCTCCTTCCTCCAGGACTCCATAGGCCGGGCGGGCACGATCGGAGTCGAGATCGCGGCCGCCCTCCTCGCCCTCGCCCTGCTCGTCCTCCCCGCCCTGGCGGTCCTCCGGCTCAGCAACCTCATGGCCCGGCACGCCGCCAGGGCGGCCGGCACCACCCTCGTACTCGGCACCGCCTGGGTCCTCTCCTCGGCCCTCGGCCTGCAGATCGCCGGGGCGCCGGTCGCCTCCCGCAGCACCTCCGACCTCGTCCAGTCCCGCGTGGACGGTGTGAGCGCGACCCTGAAGGACGAGCGGAAGTTCGCCAAGGAAGCCGCGAGCGACCCCTACCACCACACCCCGGGAAGCCGGTTGCTGACCGGACTGCGCGGCAAGGACGTCATCTTCACCTTCATCGAGAGCTACGGCCGCAGCGCGGTCCAGGACCCGCTGATGGCACCGGGCGTCGACGCCACCCTCGCGAAGGGGACCGAACGCCTGCGGGCGGCCGGCTACTCCGCCCGCAGCGGCTGGCTCACCTCGGCGACGTACGGCGGCAGCAGCTGGCTGGGCCACTCCACCTTCCTGTCCGGCCTGTGGATCGACAACCAGCAGCGCTACCGCACCGTCACCGCGGGCGACCACCTGACCCTCACCAGCGCCTTCCGGCGCACCGGCGCCTGGCGGACCGTCGGCATCATGCCCGGCGTCACCAAGGGCTGGCCGGAGGCCAAGTTCTACGGCCTCGACCACGTCTACGACTCCCGGGAACTCGGCTACAAGGGCCCCAAGTTCAGCTGGTCGACCATGCCCGACCAGTACAGCCTCGCCGCCTTCCAGCGCCTGGAGCACGGCAAGCCGCACGACAAGCCCCTGATGTCCGAGATCATCCTGACCTCCAGCCACAACCCCTGGGCGCCCCTCCCCAAGACCCTCGGCTGGGACAAGGTCGGCGACGGCTCCGTCTACAACAGCATCGAGAAGGCCGGCAAGCACCCCGTCGACGTATGGCAGCAGACCGACAAGGTGCGCACCGAGTACGGCAAGTCCATCCAGTACTCCCTCAACAGCCTCATCTCGTACGTCGAGAAGTACGGCAACAAGAACACCGTGCTCGTCTTCCTCGGCGACCACCAGCCCGTCGCCAAGGTCTCCGGCGACCACGCCAGCAGGGACGTCCCGGTCGCGATCGTCGCCCATGACCCCGACGTCCTGAAACGCATCTCCGACTGGCACTGGACCCCCGGCCTCAACCCCGGCCACCACGCCCCCGTCTGGCGGATGGACGCCTTCCGCAACCGCTTCCTGACGGCCTACGGATCCCGACCCGGAACCGGTGGAACCCGCTAACGGCTGCGACCGGCCCCGATCAGACCCCCGGCCACTCAGCCCGAACACATGAGAGGGCGCGCCGCCGCCCTCTGCGCCTCGCACGGCCCAACCCCGGGCGTTCCCTGGGCCGTACGAGGCGGACGGCCCACGAAAGAAGACCTCAGCGGGTCCCCTCACCGCTCAGGCCTGGCCCTACCAAGACGATCTGCTGCCACACTGCATGCACCATGCCCGCACCCGGAGCGCAGGCAACGACCGCGGCTCGGGCAGCCGGTCGAGCAGTCGACCAGTCGGCCAGGGGGTCTTGTGCAGCAGGATGGGGATGACGACGCTGACTACCATGGGGCGGTCGCACGCACATGGCTGACGGTGGTCGTAGCACTGGCCTGCGTCGTGATCTTGGCAGGCGTCATCTTCGCCGGCGACGGGGGCTTCCACGAGCCCCCGCAGGCATTGCTGCAATCCACTGGGTCGGCCCCACCGTGAACGCCCGCCGCCGACAGCCCCCGCGCACTCCGCGCCGTCCGAGCCCACGGTCCGGCCACGAACCATCGCTGGGCGCGCCGGACCGAACTCCTAAAGCGGTGGTCTCCGGAACGGGAGCGCAAGAGCAGGCGGTGGCGTCGGTGAACAGCCCTGCACGTAGCCCCGTGAGACATCGGCACGGTTTGCTGACAGGCGCGCACACCCCAGTCCATCACGACACGGCGTCGGTACCGGAAGAGCGGATCGTGGCCCGGGCGTGCACCGGAGGCTGGTCCGGCCAGGCGAAGGCGTACCGGGGATCGCCCCTGCGGCTCAGCCGTACGAAGCGCAAGAGTTCGCGGACGATCCCCGCGTTGCCCATCGCCCAGCCGGTGCACGGTTCGAGGTCGCTCGGAGTGTCCCGGTGCTCGAAGTTGGACCAGCGGGCGCCGTCGCTGTCCCGGATCGCGCGGCCAACGAGGTCCGTGACGAGGACGTGGGCGAAGTCGTACGGGTCGTGCTGTTCGGCGATCCGGTCGCAGGCCAGGGCGAGGACGCCCGCGGTGCCGCAGCAGCGGCCGTTGTTGTCCCAGAAGCCGGGGCGGGCTCGTTGGGGCAGGCCGGAGTGGGTGACCGCGTCCCAGCAGCGGTCGGCGAGGGCAGCCCAGACGGGGTCGGTCGTGATGTCCCGCAGCAGCCGGAAGACTTGGGCGTCGCCGGCCGGGCCGTGACACCAGCCGTAGCTGATGGGCTCGATGACATCGGGGCGGTGCTGCGGGGTGGAGTGCGGCACCAGGAAGCCTTCCGGCCCCGCTTCATCGCGCGCCACGACGTCCGCGGCACCGGCCAGCGCCAGTTCGACCAGGTCCGTACGGCCGGTTGCCCCGCCGACTTGGGCGAGCGACAGGACGATTCCGAGTGTGCCGTGCGAGATGTGGTGCAGACGGGAGTCGGTACCCGTGCGGTGGGCCCAGTGGACGCCCGCCGAGGTCTGCTCCGCCGTCCGCAAATACGGCTCCATGGCGAGGACGGCCAGTTCGGCGTCGCCGGCCAGGAGCGCGCCGAGGCCGATCCCCGCGTTGCCGCCCATCAACTCGAACAGCTCGCCCCAACGCGTCCCGTCGAAGCGTGACCGTATGAGTTCCAGGGCACGGTCAGCGGCGGCGCCGGCAGTCGTGTCGCCGAGTTCTTCGTGAAGGGCCCGCAGGACGAGCGCCATTCCGGTACGGCCGAAGTAGAGGGAGTCGTCGTCGATGCCGTCGACGGAGTCCGCGAGACTGCGGGCCGCGCGCAGGGCGGAATCGGCGTAAGAGTCGTCGCCGAAATGCCGCCACGCCTCCAGGAGCACAGGGACGATACCGGCCGTACCGCTGTAGAGCATCGGGTTCAGCTCGTCGTCCGAGGGCCTGGTCGTCCAGGCGAGGCCCCCTCCGGAGGTTTCTCGCGCCGCCCCGGTCAGCCAGCGCAGCCCCTCCACCGCCAGCTCCTCGACCTCGTCGACCACCGGGACCGTGGCTTCTGGTGCCGTCATGAGCACACTCTCGCATGGTCTTCCGGCCCCGCCCAGAGGGAGTTGGCGCTTCGAAGGTCCCTCCGCCGCACCACAACCGCACAAGATCGGGCGGGGAACAGCAGGGAACCACGGGGAATGCAGCCGAGCCTCCAAGAAGCCCGAGCCGGCCGTCCACCCAGGTGAGTCCCCCCATCAGTCCCAGATGATCGCAGCTTCCCAAGCTGAGGGCACGAGTTGGATCCCGTCGCCCGCTCCACGAAGAAGGCCCGGGTCGACGACCCGGGCCCTTTGCTGTGCGCGGTGGTCACTCGTCGCGTTCCAGATCGTGCCAGATCGGTGATCGTCGGGGTCGGCGGACCGCTGTTCTGGCACGGCCGATCGGCGATCTCCCGATGCACCACACGCAGCAGCTCCGTATCCGGCACTTCCTGGAGCAGCGGGAGCGCCCCTACCTGGGGTGACGAGCCCGAGGTCGGTCCCCGGCAGGCGCCACACCTACTGGACAGCTCACCCCCGTCCCCACGGGGCTCGCGTGCCAAGTAACCCCAGGCACGCAAGATGCTTCAGCGGTGACGGCTACAGCGCGTCGAACGGTGGCATGATGCGGACGATGATGATCAGCGGGGCACGCGGTGCCACGAGGAAGTAGAACCAGCCGCCGGCGGCGTCCATGCGGCGCAGGCCTCCCGGTCGGGGACCGTTGCCTAAATCGCTGACGTCGATGCCCGTCCTTGCTAGGTCTACGAGCTGGCCGGCCAGACGTTCCACTTCCGCCACCACGTGACCGGGGATGCCGCCCGCCACATGGTCGTGGTCGGGGTCGTACTCCCAGCGCCAGTCAGCGCTCACCGGGCCGGGAGGCCGATGGCGGCGTGGGCTTCGTCCAGGATCCGGCCGATCTCGGAGGCGGCCTGCCGTGCCTGAGCCGCGTCGCCCGATTCGGCAGCGCTCTCCCACCGGCGGAGGTCCGCTGCCGCGTCGGGCTGACGCTGGATGTGGACATAGGCGGCCCACTGGGCGATGAACCGCTGGAGCGGTGCCAGGTCGGAGCCCTGCCGGGACTGGTCGGCCGCTTGGTCCAACTCCCGTGTGAAGGCCGGCAGCGCTGCGGGCGCGATCTGGCTGATCGCCTGCCGCAGTGCGGCAACCGTGGCAGGGGGCTGGGGAATGAGTGGCTGCCCAGCGGCGGAGGTGGTCATGGCTACTCCCATGGGCGTGATTCTGATCCCGTGCGTCAGCGTATCCGGCACAAGTGCTCTCCCTCCGCTCGAACGAGTGAGGGAGAGGCAGTGTGGCTAGCCGCGCCTGGACCGGCTTGGCGGGAGCGTTCTACTGCTCCGTGACTTCCGGGGCGGGCGCGATCCCTGTCGGGCACGACCGTCCCCAGTTTGTCTCCGACGGGTCACCTAGCTTGACCCCCGTCCCCCCGATCCCGCAGTACCCCGCCGGGTTCTTGTCGAGGTACTGCTGGTGATACCCCTCCGCCGGATAGAACGGCCGGGAGGTGTCGGCGGGGAGGATTTCGGTGGTGATGTCGGTGTAGCCGGAGTTGTGGAGGGTGGTGCGGTAGGCGTCGCGGGAGGCTTCGGCGGCCTGTTGCTGGGCGGGGGAGTGGGTGTAGATCGCGGAGCGGTACTGGGTGCCGACGTCGTTGCCCTGGCGGAAGCCCTGGGTCGGGTCGTGGGACTCCCAGAAGAGCTTCAGCAGGGCCGTGTACGGGACGACGGCGGGGTCGTAGACGACGCGGACGGCCTCGGTGTGG
Source organism: Streptomyces sp. NPDC054786 (assembly GCF_053611685.1). Lineage (NCBI taxonomy): Bacteria > Bacillati > Actinomycetota > Actinomycetes > Kitasatosporales > Streptomycetaceae > Streptomyces > Streptomyces sp. NPDC054786. Next base: position 43,077 of record NZ_JBSHAW010000018.1, read on the forward strand.
CCGGTGTGGCCGCTGCAGACCTCTTCGTAGGTGGGGTTTTGGGTGTGGCCGCCCTGGTAGCCGACCAGGGTGGTCCAGACGCCCTCGGTCTGCCAGAACTTCCGCTCGGCGCCCCAGAAGCAGCCCAGGCCGAAGTCGGCGATCTCCAGTCCGTCCGGATACGGGCCGAGCAGCGGGTTGCCGAGGACGGTGTGCCGGTCGGGGACGGCGAAGGCCCGGTCGGGGCGGCCTTCGAGGGCTTCCTCGGGGGTGGGGAGGTGGGTCTTGAAGCGGGAGAACAGCATGTGGATCAGGCTCCTGGGGAGGGAGAGGGGACCTGAGGGTGCACTGTGGGCAACGCCTGGGGACGGGGAGGCATTCCGGCCGTCAGTGGCCCGGTGGCGGGAAGCCCGCTGACGTGCCGCCGAGCTGTTCCCAGCCCGCGATGGCCAGGGCGCGGTAGGCGGCGTACTCGGCGGCGGGGCTGCGGCCGTACGACCACGGGACGGCGCCCACGTGGCCGTCGACCAGGCGGAGCTGCTCCATGGCCTCGGCGTAGCGCTCGGCGCGGACCAGGAACCAGACCAGGAGATGGCGGACGTGCGGCGCCATGGGGTGGTCGGCGGGGGCCTCGCGGAGCGCGAAGTGGGCGCCCTCTATGGCGCGCTCGACGACCGCGCTCTGGTAGAGGCTGCGGACCATGTTGGCCTCGGGGAGGTGCTCGTAGACCGCGAAGAGGGGCAGGGCCGGGAGCAGGGTCTTGGCGGGGGCTGCGGCCGCTGCGCGCTCGGCGAAGGCTTCGGCCTCCTCACGGGAGCCGTGCCACTTCTGCGACCAGTACGGGAGCGCGGCGAGATGCGCGCCCATGTGCTGCGGCGCGCGCTGGGCGACCTTGGACCACAGTTCCTCGTAGTCGGCGGGGCGGTCGCCCAGGCCGCGGGCGACGGCCAGCTCCGTGATGTACGGGACCGGGCTGCCGGGCGCCAGCAGGGCCGCCTCCCGGCAGACCGTACGGGCCTCTTCGAGGATCATGCGGAAGTCCTGCGAGCCCGGGTCGCGCAGCGCCTGGACGACCAGGAACTGGGCGTGCGTCTGGGCGCCGCCGGGGTCCTTGGGGGCCTCCGAGCGCCAGGTGCGCAGCCAGATCCCGCCGGTCCGTCCGCCGTCGCCGTACCCCGGTGCCGTGCCGCGCCGCTGCTGCTCCGTCGCCTCCTCAGCGGCCAGCTCGAACGCGGCGGCGCCGGCCAGCGTCTGCACCCGTTGCCAGCGGCGCTCCCAGTCGTCGCCGGTGGACTTCAGCAGCGCGGCGGCCGGGCGCCAGTCGTGCGTGCGGCGCATCTCGGCCAGCGCATCGGCCAGTTCCTGGTCGGGGCCGGGGAGCCGTACGTCGAGCTCCTCCAGGGGTACGAAGCCGTAGCCGGCCATCGGGTCGGAGGCCACCACCAGGCCCTGCCGGGTGTGCTGCACGGCCCGCCGGCGCCGCATCCAGGGCAGGAAGACGAAGCCGCCGAGCGCGAGCGCGGCGAGGAGAACCAGCAGAGCGTCCATGTGGGATGTCCTGTACCTGTAACGGCTGCCTGTGGAGCGGCGCGGATCGAAGGCGTGGCGGGTGGTGGGGGAGGGGCGGCGGTCGGCGGTTTTTGTGGCGCGGTGGGAACCGGTGTGCGGTCCCTCGTATGTATCCACTATCCAGGCAACCAGAAAGTTCCGAAAAGTTCGGTCGCGTGGCCGACTACCCTCGGCAGACATGAGCGATCAGCGCGAACCACGCCACCAGCATTTTGAGACCCTTGCCATCCACGCAGGTCAGGAGCCCGACGAGGCCACCGGCGCGGTGGTACCGCCCATCTACCAGGTGTCCACGTACAAGCAGGACGGGGTGGGCGGGCTGCGCGGCGGCTACGAATACAGCCGCAGCGCCAACCCGACCCGTACCGCCCTGGAGGAGAACCTCGCGGCCCTCGACGGCGGCCGCCGCGGCCTTGCCTTCGCCTCCGGCCTCGCCGCCGAGGACTGCCTGCTGCGCACCCTGCTGACCCCCGGCGACCATGTCGTCATCCCTAATGACGCCTACGGCGGGACCTTCCGTCTCATCTCGAAGGTCGTCGAGCGGTGGGGTGTGGAGTGGTCGGTGGCCGACACCTCCGACCCGAAGGCCGTACGCGACGCGCTGCGGCCCCGTACGAAGGCGATCTGGGTGGAGACGCCCAGCAACCCGCTGCTCGGCATCAGTGACATCGCGGCGCTGGCCGGGGTCGCCCAGGACGCCGGGGTCAAGCTGGTCGTCGACAACACCTTTGCCAGCCCCTACCTGCAGCAGCCGCTCGCCCTCGGCGCGGACGTGGTGGTCTACTCCACGACCAAGTACATGGGCGGACATTCCGACGTGGTCGGCGGCGCGCTTGTCGTCAACGACGACGCCCTCGGCGAGGAACTCGCCTACCACCAAAACGCGATGGGTGCGGTCGCCGGACCCTTCGACGCCTGGCTCGTGATGCGCGGCATCAAGACGCTCGCCGTCCGCATGGACCGGCACAGCGCCAACGCGGCACGCCTCGCCGACCTGCTGGCCTCGCACAAGAAGGTGACCCGCGTCTACTACCCGGGGCTGTCCGATCACCAGGGCCACGAGATCGCCGCCAAGCAGATGCGGTCCTTCGGCGGCATGGTGTCGTTCCAGGTCGCGGGCGGTGAGCAGGCGGCTGTGGAGGTCTGCAACCGGGCCAAGCTGTTCACCCTCGGTGAGTCGCTGGGCGGCGTCGAGTCGCTGATCGAGCACCCGGGGCTGATGACGCACGCCTCGACGGCCGGGTCGCTGCTGGAGGTCCCGAACGACCTCGTGCGCCTCTCGGTCGGTATCGAGTCGGTCGACGACCTGCTGGCCGACCTCACGCAGGCGTTGGGCTGACGGACGGGTCGTCGGCCCTGCCGTTCACCACCCCTCCGCGGGAGGGGTGGTGTGGGCCGGCGGCGGCAGCCAGGCGTGGTCCACGGCCGCCCAGGTCAGCGCCGCCAGCGCGAGCAGCGCGCACAGCCAGCCGAGGCGTCGCAGCAGTCTGCGGTGCGCCAGGATGCGGCGGCCGCGGGCGGTGGCCCGGTCGGCGAGGTCGGGCGGTACGAGCGGATGCGGCCCGGCCAGCATCCGCCGTACCTCGGTCTCCTTGCGGTCGGGGAGGCTCATGGGGCCGCCGGTTCCGGAGCGGAGTCCTGGGGCGGGCCGGATTCCCGTGTTCCCGGGGGCGCCTGGGCCGGTCCGGTCTCCGGTGGTGTGGAGGGCCTTGGTGCCCGCCCGGATTCCGGTGCGGTTTCCGGTGCCGGGGAGGGCTGCGGCCCGGGGCGGCGGCTGCGCATCTGAGTGATCGCGCGCAGGCACAGGGCGTGCACCCGCTCGGCGGGCAGGCCGAGTTGGGCCGCGGTCTGCTCCTCGGGCACGCCCTCGTACAGTCGCAGGACGAGGACCAGGCGCTCCTGTGGGGACAGCCGGTCCAGGAGTCCGCCGCGCGGCCGGCGGTGCCGCCAGGCGGTGTGCGCGAAGCGGTCGGCCATCTCGCGGCGGGTGCGCTCGTACGGATCGTCGCCGCGCAGCCGGTCCCAGACGGCGTACGTCCGCGAGAGTGCGCAGGTCAGCAACTCTTCGGCGGCCGGGGCGGGGCGGGAAGCGGGCTCACCGGTCAGCAGTGTGGCGGTATGCAGCAGCCGGCCCGCCGCGCCCGCCACGAACAGCTCGAACTCCCGGGCGTGGCGGCGCTCCTGCGCCGGTCGCCGCTCTCGCACCGCGCCTCCCGGATGACGGACACCCGACCCCCTGGGCTCCAATAGCACGGCAGTGCGGCCACCCGGTCAAGAGGCGTGACAGGTGCGGCAGTCCGCGGGCCCGCGGTTCAAGGCCCGGCGGTACGGCGGCCCGCCGGCTCGCGGTCGCCCGGTGCCCGTCGGCGGCCGGTCCTCCGGCGCGCGGGCGTCAGGACGTCGGACCCACCGGTGCCAACGATGCGGTGATGTCGGAGAGGGAGGCGTTGAAGCGCGTCAGGAGTGTGGTGAACGCGGTGCGCTCCTCCTCGCTCCACTGCTCCGTCACCAGGGCCATCAGTGCCCGGCGGGACGTGCGTACCTCTTCCAGGCGGGCGCGGCCGCGCTCGGACAGCTGGAGCACCACGGCCCGGCCGTCCTCCGGATGGGTGGCGCGGCTGACCAGCCCGGAGTCGACCAGCGGGGCGACCTGCCGGGTGACCGTCGAGGAGTCGATGCCCATACCGGCGGCCAGGGCCTTGACGCCCATCGGGCCTTCCTGGTCCAGGCGGTTGAGCAGCAGGTAGGCGGCGCGGTCCATGGAATTGCGCGCCTGCCCGACGCCGCCGAGCCGGCTCTGTTCTGCGCGGCGGGCGAAGACGGCCACTTGGTGCTGCAGCGCGTCGAGGAGAGCGGAGTCGGTGTGGGTCGTCATGTCCGAAGAGGTGGGCATGGCCGGGAGCTCGCTTCGATGGAAGTGCGTATGGATGGGAGGACAGCGTACGCGGACCGGGCGCGGGGCGTACCTGGGCTGTCCATTCCGATAACGCCCCGTAACCCCCGGGGTCCGTACGGGGCCGTGCCGTGCCGCCCCGGCCGCGCGCCTGATCGCCATTTGGGCAGAAAAGGCCTCGCGAGGGGCGAACTGCAAGACTGGCGATATGGCCGAGCACACGCCGCGTACGACGCACGAGACCTCCGCATCCACGCACCCTGCCGAGGACCCGATCGCTGCGGTGACGGTCGAGGACATACACCAGGCGCACAAGATGCTTTCCGGCGTCTCGCGGGCCACCGCGATGGAGGGCAGCCGCTATCTGTCGGGGCTGGTCGGTGCGCCCGTGCACCTCAAGTGCGAGAACCTCCAGCGCACCGGCTCCTTCAAGATCCGTGGCGCCTACGTACGGATCGCGGGGCTCTCGGCGCAGGAGCGGGCGGCGGGTGTGGTGGCCGCCAGTGCCGGCAACCATGCGCAGGGCGTGGCGCTCGCGGCGTCGTTGCTGGGGGTGCGGTCGACGGTGTTCATGCCGGTCGGCGCCCCGTTGCCGAAGGTCGCCGCCACCCGCGAATACGGCGCCGAGGTACGGCTGTACGGCCAGGTGGTGGACGAGACGCTGGCCGCCGCCCAGGACTACGCGCGGGAGACCGGCGCGGTCTTCATCCACCCCTTCGACCACCCCGACATCATCGCGGGCCAGGGCACCGTCGGTCTGGAGATCCTCGAACAGTGCCCCGAGGTGCGCACCATCGTCGTCGGGGTCGGCGGCGGCGGGCTCGCCGCGGGGGTGGCGCTGGCGGTCAAGGCGCTGCGGCCGGATGTGAAGGTCGTCGGGGTGCAGGCGGCGGGGGCGGCCTGCTATCCGCCGTCGCTGGCGGCCGGGCGGCCGGTGGCGATCGAGGGCATGTCGACGATGGCGGACGGCATCAAGGTGGGGCGGCCCGGCGAGGTGACCTTCGAGATGGTCGAGAGGCTGGTGGACGAGGTCCGTACGGTCACCGAGGACCAGCTCTCCAGTGCGCTGCTGTTGTGCCTGGAGCGGGCCAAGCTGGTGGTGGAACCGGCCGGGGCGAGCCCGGTGGCGGCGCTGCTGGCCGACCCGGAGTCCTTCGAGGGGCCGGTGGTCGCGGTGCTGTCCGGCGGCAATGTCGACCCGCTGCTGCTGCAGCGCATCCTGCGGCACGGCATGGCGGCCGGCGGGCGCTATCTCTCGCTGCGGCTGCGGCTGACGGACCGGCCGGGGGCGCTGGCGACGCTGCTCGGGGTGCTGTCGGAGGTCGATGCGAATGTGCTCGACGTCGGCCATGTGCGGACCGATCCCCGGCTCGGGCTGACCGAGGTCGAGGTGGAGCTGCATCTGGAGACGCAGGGGCCGGCGCACTGCGACGAGGTGCGCGCGGCGCTGCACGCGGCGGGGTACGTCGTCGCGGAGTGAGCGCGGTGCGGCAGGGGCGGCCGGCAGCTGTCGCACGCGCAGGCCGCACGATGCAGCACGGGGTACCGCAAAAGGGATTGCCGTAAAGGGATGGGGCACAGGGGCGCCACGGGTATAACGTGGCGCCCCCCACACGCGTTGGCGAACATCCGTTCCCCTGTCGTTCGCGCGCGGAAAATCGAAATTTGTATCGCGATGTATCGCGTTTCGGCGTAGCATCGCCGTTACGGGGTGCCGGGGAGTCATGGCGTTCCGTTGCGGACAAATGCCCGCAGAGCAGGCATAGGCCGCCAACCGTAATATTCGATCTGGAACTGACCCAAGCCATGGGAGTACCCATATGCCAGGCGCCATTTACGCCGAAGGTCTGGTGAAGACGTTCGGCGACGTGCGGGCACTGGACGGCGTCGACCTCGACGTTCCCGAAGGAACCGTCCTCGGAATGCTCGGCCCCAACGGTGCCGGCAAGACCACCGCGGTACGCGTCCTGACGACCCTGCTCCAGCCCGACCGCGGCAAGGCGGTGGTCGCCGGGATCGATGTCCTCGCGCACCCCGACCAGGTGCGGCGCTCGATAGGCCTGTCCGGTCAATTCGCCGCCGTGGACGAGTACTTGACCGGCCGCGAGAACCTGATAATGGTCGGCCAGCTCTACCAAATGAGCGGGCGCGACGCCAAGCGGCGAGCCGCCGAGCTGCTGGAACGCTTCCATCTCGGCGACGCCGCCGACCGCACCGCCAAGACCTACTCCGGTGGTATGCGCCGCCGGCTCGACCTGGCCGCCGCGCTGGTCGTCAGCCCGCCCGTGATGTTCATGGACGAGCCGACCACCGGTCTGGACCCCCGTAACCGCCAAGGGCTGTGGGACGTCATCCAGGAACTGGTCGCGGGCGGCACGACCTTGCTGCTCACCACGCAGTACCTGGAGGAGGCCGACCGCCTCGCCCATGACATCTGCGTCGTCGACCACGGCAAGGTCATCGCCCGCGGCACCTCCGACCAGCTCAAGGCGCGTACCGGCGGTGAGCGCGTCGAGGTCGTGGTGCACGCCCCCGAGCACCTCACCATCGCCGACGAGATCCTGCGCGGCTTCGGCAAGGGCGAGGGCACGGTCGAACCGCATATCCGCAAACTCACGGTCCCCGTGACCGGCGGCGCCAAGCTGCTCGCCGAGGTCATCCGCGAACTGGATGCGCGCGGGGTGGAGATCGATGACATCGGGCTGCGGCGCCCGACCCTCGACGATGTGTTCATCTCGCTGACCGGGCACGCCGCGGAGGCCGCGGAGGAGAACGGCGCGGGCGGCAAGAGCGCCGTCGGGCGGCAGAAGAAGGGCGCCAAGGGGGCCGGCACGTCCGGTCCGGGCGAGGACGGGCCGGCGGCCGGAGCGGCCGACGCGGATGCGGGCGCGACGAGCGACAAGGAGGGCGTGAAGTGACCACGTTGACCGAAACGGCCGGCGACGCCCGGGTCCGTACCCCGCAGCCACGCGGCGGCTTCAGCAGGTCCGTACGCGACTCCCTGGTCGTCGCCAGACGCAATCTGATCCGGATGATGCGGATCCCCGAAGTGGTGATCTTCGGGCTCATCCAGCCGATCATGTTCGTGGTGCTGTTCACGTACGTCTTCGGCGGCTCCATCAACATCCCCGGTGCCCCGGTCGGTGACGCCCAGGCCTATCGCGAGTTCCTGATGGCCGGGATCTTCGCGCAGACCGTCACCTTCGCCACGGCGGGGGCCGGTGCGGGGATCGCCGATGACATGCACAAGGGCCTCATCGACCGGTTCCGGTCGCTGCCGATGTCCCGTGGTGCGGTGCTCACCGGCCGGACCCTCGCCGACCTCGTGCAGACCGCGCTGACGCTGGTGGTGCTGGCGGTCGTCGCGCTGCTGATCGGCTGGCGCGCCCACGAGAACCTCGCCGAGGTGCTGGCCGGCTTCGCGCTGCTGCTCCTGCTCGGCTACGCCTTCTCCTGGATCGGCGCGCTCATCGGCCTGACGGTGCGGACGCCGGAGGCGGCCACCTCGGGCGGGCTGATCTGGCTCTTCCCGCTGACCTTCATCTCGAATGCGTTCGTTCCGGTCAACGGCATGCCGGCGTTCCTGCAGCATGTCGCGGAGTGGAACCCGTTCAGCGCGACGGTGGCCGCCGCACGGCAGCTGTTCGGCAACACCATCGACGGGGTGCCCACGTCGGTGACCGGGGCCTGGCCGATGGACCACCCGGTGCTGGCCTCGGTGATCTGGTCCGTCCTGATCATCGCGGTGTTCCGGACGCTGGCCGTCCGCAAATACCGGTCGGCCACGGCCTGAGCGGTTTGCGGACTGCGCGGTTTGCGGCCTGCGCGGCTTACGGTCTGAGCGGCCAAGGTCTCGTCGGCCGGGCGCTGCAGACAGCGCGAAGCGGCCCGGAGCGTCATGCTCCGGGCCGCTTCACCGTCTGAGGGGTGCCTCGGGGGAGTCAGCCGGTGTACGGCTTCGCGTCGAGGACCTTCACGGCCGCCTTCTTGCCGTTGGGGAGCTCGTACTCCGCCTCGGCGCCGACCTTCTTGCCGTTCACGCCGGTGCCCAGCGGCGACTGGGGGGAGTAGGTCTCGATGTCCGAGCTCGCGTACTCCCGGGAGGCCAGAAGGAACGACAGCGTGTCGTCCGGGTCCCCGTCGAACGCGATGGTGACGACCATGCCGGGAGCGACGACGCCGGTGGCGGCAGGGGCCTCGCCGACCTTCGCGGTCTGCAGCAGCTGGGTGAGCTGGCGGACCCGCAGTTCCTGCTTGCCCTGCTCTTCCTTGGCCGCGTGGTACCCGGCGTTCTCCTTCAGGTCACCTTCCTCGCGGGCCGCCGCGATCTTCTCGGTGATCTCGGCGCGTGCGGGACCAGACAGGTGCTCCAGCTCTGCCTTGAGCTGGTCATACGCCTCCTGGGTAAGCCAGGTGACGTTTTCGCTGGTCTGGGTCACAGGTGCTCCTCGTCGGTACTGGGGATAAATCAAACGCCCTACCAGGAAGGTTTGCGCCTTCACAGGTGGGCGAAACCACGAGCCTAACAATTCCGGCACAAAACGGGGAAGAGGAAATTCACAGCGGCCGCCCAGGACCGCATCATCCCTGATCAGAGGCGGTCACGACACGCCCCGCGGGTGGGCGGGCCGGCCGTGGCGGGGCGGCGCGGGCGTGGTGGGGCGGGGTGCGGGCCGTACCGGGCGGCCCGGGGCGCTGCCGGTGCCTGCGGTGCAGGTCAGCCGTTGCCCGAGGCCGTGCAGCCGACGAGTACGGCATTGGTGGCCCGCTTCGTCGTACGCACCGTGACCTCGGTGTCCACCTGGCTCGAGCGCTGGTCGACGGTGACGTCCTTACGGCCGACCTCGGAGCCGTCCTCGGCCTGTGAGCGGAGGGTGCACACGCCCTTGTCGTCCGTGCCCTTGACGACCTCGAGATGGACCTTGACGGCGTGATCGGAGACGGCGTCCCAGGTGATCACGCGGCCGCTGAGGTCCTGCCCCGCGATGTACGAGATGCCGGACCAGCCGACCACACCCAGCAGGGCGGCACCGAGCACCGCGCCAATGATCTTGAGCTTGCGGTCCGCACGCTCATCCGCGGAGCGGCCGTAGCGTCCGTCGGGGAGCCCTTCACGCACCGCGGTCATGATCCATCCTCCTGGTAGGGGGACCTGGGCCACGAACCCCCGGGGGGTCCCCGCCCCTGGGAATACAGCGCCCCCTCGCTTCGGTCACTATAGGAGGCATCTTCTCCGGCCCATCACTGAGGATCGAGTCTTGACTGAGCAGCTGCGATTGATGGCGGTCCACGCCCACCCCGACGACGAGTCGAGCAAGGGTGCGGCCACGATGGCCAAGTACGTGTCCGAGGGGGTGGACGTGCTGGTCGCCACCTGCACAGGCGGTGAGCGAGGATCCATCCTCAACCCCAAACTCCAGGGAGACCCGTACATCGAGGAGCACATCCACGAGGTACGGAAGAAGGAAATGGACGAGGCCCGGGAGATCCTGGGCGTCAAGCAGGAGTGGCTCGGCTTTGTCGACTCCGGGCTGCCCGAGGGCGACCCGCTGCCGCCGCTGCCCGACGGCTGCTTCGCGCTGCAGTCCGTCGAAGAGGCGGCGGAGCCCCTGGTCAAGCTGATCCGGAAGTTCAAGCCGCAGGTCATCACGACCTACGACGAGAACGGCGGCTATCCGCACCCGGACCACATCATGACCCACAAGATCACGATGGTGGCCTTCGATGCGGCCGGCGACCCGGAGAAGTACCCGGAGGCCGGCGAGCCGTGGCAGCCCCAGAAGCTCTACTACAACCAGGGCTTCAACAGGCCCCGCACGATCGCGCTGCACGAGGCGCTGCTGGCCCGCGGCATGGATTCGCCCTACGGCGAGTGGCTGGAGCGCTGGAAGCAGTTCGAGCAGCGCGAGCGCACGCTGACCACGTATGTCCCGTGCGCCGACTTCTTCGAGATCCGTGACAAGGCACTGATCGCCCACGCCACCCAGATCGACCCCGACGGCGGTTGGTTCCGGGTGCCGATGGACATCCAGCGCGAGGTCTGGCCGACGGAGGAGTACGAGCTCGCGAAGTCGCTCGTGGACACTTCCCTCCCCGAGGGCGACCTCTTCGCGGGCATCCGCAACAATTGAGCCCATGATGAGCGCGACCAGCACCCTCGCCCTGACGCACTTGGTCACACTTGCCGACAGCTTCGACAAGGACAAAGTGACCCCCGGCGTCCTCGGCTTCATCGTCTTCGCGGTCATCGGCGGCGCCGTGTGGCTGCTGATGAAGTCCATGAACAAGCAGATGAAGAAGGTGGACTTCGAGGAACAGCCGGAGGACGCCGAGGCGGGCACCGCAGCCGCCGCGCAGGCACCGAAGCCGAAGACCAGCTGAGGACCGGCCGGGGGCCGGGGGCCGGCCGGTCCCTGAAGACCGGGTGGCGGTCGACGGCCGGCCGATGGACACGGCCGGCTGACCGGCCCGGCGGCTCGTCGGCCCGAGCGGCCGGCGAGCCGGGCCCGATCCGCCACCGGAGCGCCGCCACCGGAGCACGGACGGGGCGGTGAGCCCGGCACGCGCCGCCTGCAGTGCGGCGCCGTGCCCGGGTGCCCTGCCGTACCGGGGCCTCACTCCGTGACGGTCGGGGCGACCAGCACCCCCATGACCTCGCGCGCATGGCGGTTGGGCACCATGCCGAGCCGCCATGCCTGCCAGCCCGTCTCCGGCTCCACCCCGCGGTCCAGCAGCAGCGCGAACGCCTCCGCGCAGTCCTCCAGCTTGGAATCGCGGGCCGCATGCTTGTCGCGGATCAGCTGCGCCAGCTCCTCCTGGGCGACGGCCGTGCCCACCACGGAACCGCCCGGCGAGGCGAGCGGCAGCAGCGTGCAGCGCAGGAACCGCGCCCAGTCCTCGCCGCGCCGGTCGCCGTAGCCGGCAAAGAGGCGCGCCGCCTCGTCGGCCAGCTCCAGTGCCTGCGCCGACCGGCCGTTGCCGGCGTCGATGATCAGCAGCTCCAGGCAGGACCACGCCTCCCCGTGCGGCACCCCTATCCGCTGGAAGTCCTTACGGGCGTCCTGCAACAGCTGCCGGGCGAAGCCGCTGTTGCGCAGCGAACCGGTCTGCTCCGCCCGCAGATCGCGGGTGACCCGCCCCGAGTGGTGCCGGGCGCAGGCCAGACCATAGCCGTCCTGCATCCGGCTGAACATCGTCCGCGACCGCTCCAGCTGCCGCAGCGCCGCATCGTGTTCGCCGCGCTCCTCCAGCGCCTGGCCCAGGTAGTACATCGTCCAGGCCTCACCGCGCGCGTCCTCGTGCTGATGGTGCAGCGGCAGCGCCTGCCGGAGCCGGTCCACCGCGGGGCCCGGCTCGCCGTCCACCAGCCGGGCGCGCGCCAGCTGCGTCATCGCCCAGGCCTCGCCGCGTTCGTCGTGCGTACGGCCGTAGAGCCCCATCGCCGCATGCAGCGCGCTCTCCGCCGCCGGTACATCGCCCCTGCGCAGATGCACCTGGCCGAGCTGGAAGTGTGCCCATGCCTGGCCGTGGATGCTCTCGCTCTCCTCGTGCAGCTCCAGTGCCTCCCGCAGCATGGCGAGGGCCTCGGCGATCTGCGCGCGGTCCCGCTCCACCGCTGCCAGGGCGTGCAGCGTCCAGGCCCGGTCGCCGTGCATGTCCGCGCCGGACTGCAGCTCCAGCGCCTCACGGAGCTTGGCCGCGGCCTCCACGAGATTGCCCTGCTGCTGGAGCGTGATGCCCAGATCGCGCAGCGCACGGGCGGCGCCCGCCGGATGCTGCGCCTCGAAGTACAGATCGACCACCGAGGACAGCGTGGTCCGTGCCTTGTCCAGCTCGCCGAGCTGCCGCGCCGCCACACCCGTACGCCACTGCACCGAGCGGACCACCAACCCCTGCCCGACGGCCCGGGTCAGCTCGCTCAGCTCGCCCAGACGGTAGAGGTCACCACGCAGCAGGCAGTAGTCGGCCAGCGCGCCCAGCAGATGCGAGACCGCCGCCTGGTCCACGCCCTGGTCGGCGTGGCGCAGCGCGGCCGTGATGAAGCTGGTCTCGTCGTCCAGCCACTGCAGGGCCGCGTCCAGGGAGGTGAAGCCGTGCGACCCGAAGCGGTCGGCGCGGGTGGACGTACGGCCGTCGACCAGCCGGATGACCGAGTCGGCCAGCTCCGCATAGCCGCGGATCAGCCGCTCCTGGGCCGCACCGCGCTCGGCCGGCTCCTCCTCGTCCAGCAGGCGGTCGTGCGCGAAGCGGTGCACCAGGGCGTGCAGACGGTAGCGCCGGCCCCGCACATGCTCGATCAGCCCCGCCCGGGTCAGCGTCGTCAGCTCCCGCTCCGCCTCCGCCTGCTCGACGCCCAGCAGCGCCGCCGAGGCCGCCGCCCCCAGGCTCGCCCGGCCCACCAGCGCCAGCCGGCGCAGCAGCCGGCGGGCGGTCTCCGACTGGTCGGCGTAGCGCAGCCACAGCGCACGCTCCACCGGTGACACCGGGCCGTAGGCCGCCAGGTCCGTGGCCAGTGCGGTGGCGGTGCGCGTGCCGAGCGAGGAGCCCGCCACCCGCAGCGCCAGGGGCAGGCCCGCGCACAGCCCGGAGATCTCGTCGATGGCCTGTGCGTCGTAGGGGCCCGTCTCGTCCGGGGTCTCGTCGCCGGCCGCGGCGGAAGCGCGCAGCAGCTCTTCGGTGCCGGCGGCGTCCAGCGGTCCCACCGGGAGCTGGTGCACCCACGCCGCCAGGTCCTCGGGCAGCTCCAGCGGCGCACGGGAGGTCACCAGCACCAGGCTGTCGGACCGCTCCGGCACCAGGGTGCGCACCTGCTCCGGATCCGCGGCGTCGTCCAGCAGCACCGTCACCGGAAGTCCCGTCAGATGCTGGTGGTAGAGATCGGTGAGCCGCTTGACGTGCTGCTCCTGGGACGGCCGCTCACGGAACAGCAGCTGCTCGCGCGGTGCGCCCAGCCGGTTGAGCAGATGCAGCAGCGCGTCCCGGGTCGGCAACGGCACCTCCCCGGGGGTGTCGCTGCGCAGATCCACCACACACGCGCCACGGAACTGATCGCGCAGCTGATGCGTGGCCCGCACCGCCAGCGCCGTACGCCCCGAGCCCGGCTCGCCGTGGAGTATCACCACCGTCGGCTTGGTCTCCGTGCTCGCACGGGCCGCGTGCACCCACTGCGCGATCTGCGTCAGCTCCGCCCGTCGTCCGGCGAAGGGGCCGTCCGGGCGCGGAAGTTGGGAGAACGAGTGCTCCAGCAGGGAGCGCTGGCGGGCCGCCGCGCTGCGGTCCGCGCCGCGCAACTGCGGTCCGCGGCCGGTCTTCGGGGCGACGGGCTTGGATGTCGTGCCGCCGCCGCGGGCCGCCGCCGTCAGCATCCGGTGCTGGTCCAGGAACGGCCGGATGCCGCGCACCTCCAGCGCCGTGAGCCACTGCAGCCGCAGCTGCTGCGCGCCGCCGGGCCGGCCGCGCATCCCGGCCTCCCGGTGCGCCGCCGGCCAGTGGCCCGCGGTCAGCTTCAGGACCGTGGCCGCCGCGCCCGCCACCAGCACGGCGGCACCCACTCCCAGCGCCGCGCCCGTTTCCGTGCCGTACGCGAGGTCCGTACCGAACGCCGTCACCGCCGCCACGGTCGTCGCCACCGCCGGGGTGCCCAGCTCCTTGCGCGACAGCCGCCGGGACAGCGACGGCTGATCGGCGGCGGCCTCGTCCAGCGCCCGGACATACGCGGTGTACTCCTCGGCGGCGCTGCCCGCCAGCTCGTCCAGCGCCGCCCGCGCCCGGTTGAGCAGCGTGTCCCCGTCGAGCCGGCCGTCCGAGCGCCGCACCTCCTCCTCGACGGCCCTGGTCAACAGCGCTTCCGCTTCCGCCCGGTGGCCGTCGCGCAGTACAGCCATGGAGCCCGGCATGCCCATCCCCCTCCAGCAGTTCCAGCAGTCCCCGGCGGTGATCGTCGCCGTACGCACAGTGTTCCGCGTCCAGGTGAATTCCGGCAGGCCTGTGGATAACTCCCTCCGCTCCCGGCTCCCCGCGCCTCATGGGGAGAGGACGGCCCCATGCCGAACCGCCTGGCTCATGAGACTTCCCCCTATCTGCTCCCACACGCCGACACCCCGGTCGGCTGGTGGCCGTGGTCCACCGACGCGTTCGAGGAAGCGCGGCGGCGCGGTGTGCCGGTACTGCTCAGCGTCGGCCACAGCTCGTGCCACTGGTGCCGGTGACTGCTCCCTGAACAAGGGGCTGGAAGCCATTCAAGTCGCCCGAGTGAAGGGGAAGTTCACCCGGAGGAGGGCGCGATGGCGGGCACGACGGCGTTGTCCCGGGCTGACCTACGTGGTTGCCGGACTCACTGGATACGGCCGGCGGAGTTGAGGCGATCAGGGTGCTGTGCGAGTGCCTCCTGCAGGAGAACTCATCGAGGACGAAGCCACCGATCCCTCGGTGCGGCCGGGCGGACTCGAGCCGGTGACGAACTCAGGGCGGCGGCACCCCAGTCCCCCATCAAGCATGTGAGTTCGCCGCAGGTCGATTGATGGTCCTGAACGAGCTCGCGACCAGTTCTGCGTCCCGTGTACGGCAGCGGAAGCCGTGTGGACGGTTGCGGGTCGGTCGCTGCCCCGGTCAGGGGATGCGGGGGGCGGCGCCCGCCAGTCGTATGCCCCAGCCACGTGCCTGGAGCGCGGCGACGAGAGAGGGTTCCGCTCCCGAGGCCACCGACAGTTCCACCAGTCCGGAGGCGTCGCGCGGGGAATGTTCGATCTTCACGTCCTCCACGTTCACGCCGATGGCGCCGACGTCGGCGAGCAGGCGTGCCAGTTCCCCGGGCTGATCCCCGATGAGCACGGCGACGCTGTCATAGCGCGTCGCGACCGCCCCATGCTTGCCAGGAATGCGGCGGTGCCCGGCGTTTCCCCGGTGTAGTAGATCCGCCAGCCGGGCCGTCCCCGCTGCCCGCCCGGCGCCGTCCGTTGTCGACAGGTCCCGTAGTGCCCGCACCGTCTCGGTCAGGTCGGCCGCCAGGTCGTTCAGTACGGCAGCCACAGCGCCGGCGTTGGCGTCCAAGATGTCCATCCACATCGCGGAGGACGAAGCCGCCGTACGCACCACGTCCCGCAGCCCCTGCCCCGCCAACCGGACCGTGGACGACTCGGCCCCCTCCAGACGGGCGGCCATCAGGCTGGCGACGAGTTGTGGCGTGTGGGAGACGAGGGCCACCGCACGATCGTGTTCCGCAGCGTCCATCAGCACCGGCACGGCACCGCAGAGGGCGACCAACTCCAGCGCCAGATTGAGGGTTTCCGTCCCGGTGCTTGCGGTGGGCGTGAGCACCCAGGGCCGGCCCTGGAAGAGCGCGGCCTGTGCGGCCAGCGGGCCCGAGAGCTCCCGGCCCGCCATCGGATGGCTGCCGATGCAGGAGGACAGGTCGCAGCCGCGCGCCTCCGCGTCCCTCAGCGGCCCGCGCTTGACGCTGGCCACGTCCATGCAGTGCCGGGCCAGGCCCTCCTGCTGGACCTCGGCGAGGACCTGGCCCACCAGGGCGGGCGGTACGGCGACGACGGCCAGGTCCGCCGGCTGTGCGGGCGGGGCGAGCAAACCTGCGCCGAGTGCGGACGCCGTCCGTCCCGAGTCGTCGTCCGCGTCCCGCAGATGCACCTGTACGCCATGGCCGGCCAGGCACAGGGCCACAGAGGTGCCGATCAGACCGGTGCCGACGACAACGGCGCTGCGGATGCGCCCCGCGTACCGATCGGGAGTCGCCTGCGGGGACGGTCTGCGCTCCAGCGTTCCCGATCGCCCCGGGGCCGGTCTCGGTGCACCCGGCGTGTGCATGACCGGCACCTCTGTTGCCGGTTCGAATATTTCTGATCTATGCATGCAAACCCCTCCATATCGTCATGTACGCTCCGCTATCCGGCATGAGGTCAACTCGCCTTGTTCTTACGGCCGTTCGGTCGTCACCCGTCTCCGGAGGGATCCGTTGCACACGTCCGCCCTGGTTCCTGAGTCCCGCCTGCGCCCGCCGCGGCGCGGTCTTCGCCTCCCCCTCAAACTGGTGGGGCCGGCGTTCCTTGCCGCCGTCGCGTACATCGACCCCGGCAACTTCGCCACCGATGTGCAGAGCGGGGCCGACACCGGCTACCAGTTGCTGTGGGTGGTGCTGGCTGCCGGGTGCGCCGCCGTACCGGTGCAGTACCTGTCGGCCAAACTGGGCATCGTCACCGGGAAGAGTCTTCCCGAGTCGTGTCGACGCCGGTTCGGGCCGCGCGTGTCAACGGCGCTGTGGATGCAGGCGGAGATCGTGGCGATGGCGACGGACCTCGCCGAGTTCACCGGCTCGGCCGTCGCCCTCCAACTGCTCTTTCACATCGGACCGTTCGCGTCGGCTCTGGTCACCGCAGGCATCTCCTACCTCCTGCTGGACCTGCACGGCCGCCACCGCAGGTGGCTGGAGCGGCTGCTGACGCTGACGCTCGCCCTGCTGTTGCTGGCATTCGCCTACCTCACCGCTCGCGGCACCTTCGATGTGGGCGCCGCGGCCTCGGGACTGCTGCCGTCGGTGTCGGGCGCGAACGGGGCCTTCCTGGCCGTCGGCATCATCGGTGCGACGCTGATGCCACACGCCATCTATCTGCACTCTGCGTTGGTGACCGACCGGGTCGGCGTCCGCGACCACGAGCGCATCCGCACGGCCCTGCGGGCGGAACGCACGCAGGTGTTCGTTGCGCTCGGCATCGCCAACACCGTGAACGTGCTGATGCTCGCCATGGCCGCCGGGGCGCTGCAGGGCGTCTCGCCCGGCAGTCTCTCGCTCGGACAGACGCACCAGCTGCTCGGCACCCTGCTCGGGGGCGGCTCGGCAACGGTGTTCGCGCTGGCGCTGCTGGCCGCAGGGCTCTCCTCGTCGGGAGTGGGCACGCTGGCGGGGCAGGTGGTGATGTCCGGGTTCGTGGGGCGGCGCGTGCCGGCGGTGCTGCGCCGCACCGTCACGATGGTGCCGGCGCTGGTCGCCGCGGCCGCGGGGTGCGACCCGACCCAGGTGCTGATCGTGAGCCAAGTCGTCCTCGCTTTCGGGATCCTGCCGGCCCTCGTGCCGCTCTTGATGCTCACTTCGGACCGGCGCGTCATGGGTGAGTTCGCCGTCGGCCGGGTGGCGCGGGCCGGGATGTCGATGCTGGCCGGGGCGATAGCCGCCGTGAACCTGCTGCTGGTGGTGCTTCAGGTCGTCCGGTGAGCCACCCGGCACCGCTCCGGCTCCGGCCGTCAGGCGCCCGGGTCGGTGCCGGTCTTCAGCACACTGTTGGATGCGTCGACGAACACCACCCGCGGTTCGAGCGCGGCGGCCTCGCCGTCCTCGACGGAGGCGTACGCGATGATGATGACGATGTCGCCGGGGTGGACCAGGCGAGCCGCGGCGCCGTTGATGCAGACAACGCCCGAGCCGCGCTCCCCTTCGATGACGTACGTCTCGAGCCGGGCGCCGTTGTTGACGTCGACGATGTGCACCAGTTCGCCTGGCAGCAGGTCGGCGTGCTCCATCAGCTCCGGGTCGAGCGTCAGCGAGCCGACGTAGTGGAGTTCCGCCTGGGTGACGGTTGCTCGGTGGATCTTGGACTTCAGCATGGTGCGCCGCATGATGGCCGTACCTCGTTCCTGAGTTCTGTGGTGGGTCGGGGTTGCTGTGGTGGGTGAAGACCGTGGGGCCGTGGGGTTCAGCGGGCGAAGACGAGTGCGGTGTTGTGTCCGCCGAAGCCCGCGGCGTTGCACAGGACGGCGGCCGGACCGGCGGGCAGCTCGACGGGCGTCTCCCGCACGAGGTCCAGGCCGGTGTCCGGGTCCTGCTCCCGGACGTTGATGGTCGGGGGCACGACCGAGTGGGTCAGGGAGAGCACGGCGGCGACTGCCGCCAGCGCGCCGGCGGCACCCAGCAGATGACCGGTCATCGATTTGACGGCGGACACCGGGACGCCACCGGGCCCGAAGACCCCGTTCAGTGCGGCGGCCTCCGCCGCGTCGCCGGCCGGGGTTGAGGTCGCGTGGGCCTGGACGTGCCGCACCGCGCTCGGTGCGAGCCGGGCGTCGGCCAGGGCCCGGCGCATCGCGCGGGCCAGGCCGGTGCCGTCGGGACGCGGACCGGTGGGATGGTGGGCCTCGGACGCCTGACCGGCACCGGCCAGGGTGCAGTACGGCTGCGCGCCGCGGGCACGGGCGTGTTCGGCGCGCTCCAGCACCACGACGGCCGCGCCCTCGCCGATGACGAACCCGTCCCGGGAGCGGTCGAACGGCCGGGAGGCGCCCTGCGGCTCGCCGTTGCGCGCGGACAGGGCGCGCATGGCCGAGAACGCCGCCATCACCAGCGGGTGCACGCCGGCATCGGCACCGCCTGCCAGCACTACGTCCGCCCGGCCCAGCCGGATCAGATCCAGTCCGGCGGCGATCGAGTCGGCGCCGGCCGCGCAGGCGGTGGACGGGGCCGACGCCTGGCCGAGGGCACCCACCTCGATCGCCGCCAGGGCGGACGAGTGGTTGCCCATCAGCATCGGCACGGCGTGCGGGGATACCTTGCGCGGGCCGCGCGTGCGCAGCTCCTCGTGGTTGTGGACGACGGTGTGCGCGCCGCCGATCCCGGTGCCCAGGACGACCGCCACCCGCTCCGGGTCGAGAAGGCCGCAGGCATCGGCCCGGCCGATGAAGCCGGCGTCGGCCCACGCTTCCCGTACCGCGAGCAGCCCGAAGGCGCCGACCCGGTCCACTCGGCGGGCCAGCACCCGTTCGAGCAGCGGCGCGGGCTCGGCCGCCGCCGGGGCGGCGATGCGCACCGGCAGGTCGGCGGCCCACGGCTGGTCCAGGGCCCGGACGGCGCTGTGCCCGGAGAGCAGCCCCTCCCAGGTCTCCTTGACCGTGACCCCGAGCGGGGTGACCGCGCCGAGCCCGGTCACCACGACGGCGTCATCGCCGACGGCGCCCGTCATGCGGACTCCCGCTCCATGGCCGCTATCAGGCTCAGCGGCCTGATGTCGGTCCACTGCGCCTCGATGTGGTCCAGGCACGTCTGCCGGTCGGCCTCATCGTGGACAGTGGTCCAACCCTGGGGAATCTCGGCGAAGGCGGGCCACAGGGAGTGCTGGCCCTCGTCGTTGCGCAGCACCAGGAAGCGGCCGTCCGGGTTTTCGAAGGGGTTCTGCATCAGTGTGTGCCTCTCGTGATGGATCGCGTGGCGTGAGTGGTGGGTGGGACCGCGGCATCGAGGACACACAGGGGTGCCAGCCGCCGCGCGGTGCGTCGTTCGACCACGGTGCGAACGTCCAGATCACGGCCGAACGCGGCGTTGATCCGCGCCGTCAGCTTCAGCGCCGTCAGGGAGTCGGCTCCGTGGTCGAAGAAGTCGTCGTCGGGACCGAGGCGTTCGGCGCCGAGCAGGTACGCGGCATGCGCCGCGAGGGCGTCCTGGGTACGGCGCAGGGCGTCCGGGGCGAGCATCAGGTCGCCGACCGCCGCCGAGGGCGCCGCGGCAACGGTCCGCAGGAGCGTCGGGAGCAGGTGTACGAGGTGCTCGGCGATGGGTTCGGGCACCAGGTCGGGCCGGTGGCCGAAGGACAGGTGCAGGCGCTCTTCGGGCGTCACGGCCAGCTTGACCGGATAGTGGTACGGGTCGTGCCCGTCCATGTCGGTGATCAGCAGCGCGTCCGGTCGCGGATCGCTCGCGACCGGTCCGGCCGCCGCGTAGTTCTCGAACACCAGGCAGGTGTCGAAGAGTTCACCCGTACCGGCCTCGCGCTGGATGTCGCCGAGGGACAGGTGCCGGTGCTCGGCCAGCTCCGTCTGTTCCCGGTGCACGGCACGGAGCAGCTCGCCGAGCGCGGCGCGGGGGTCCAGTCGTATCCGTACCGGCACGGTGTTGATCAGCAGGCCGACCAGGTCCTCGTGTCCGGGGACCTCGGGCGTGCGGATCGACGCGGTGTTGCCGAACACCACGTCGTCGGCGCCGGTGAGGTGGTGCAGGGTCAGCGCCCACGCCACCTGGACCAGCGTGTTCAAGGTGACACCGTGACCGCGTGCCAGGGCGCGGAGCGCCGCGGTGGTGTCCTCGGTGAGTTCTGTGACGCGCTGCTCCGGCAGGGCGCGCACCCGGTCGGTGTCGCCGTCCGGGGCGAGCAGGGCCGGTTCGGCGCCCGACAGCGTCTTGCGCCAGGCGGCCCGCGCCGCGCTCCCGTCCTGGCGCTGCAGCCAGGCGTAGTGCCGGCGGTAGGGGACGGGGTCGGGCAGTCCCCGGGCGTTCGCGCCGTTCCGGTACAGGTGGGCCAGGTCGTGCAGCAGGATCGCGGTCGAGCGGCCGTCGGTCAGGATGTGGTGCTGGGTCAGCACCAGGCTGTGCCGGCGGGCGTCGTGGCGCAGCAGCAGCCAGCGCAGCAGGGGGGCGTGGGCGAGGTCGAACGGGCGTAGGCGCTCATCGAGGACGACCTGCTCCCTTACCGCCGCATCGGTGTCGCGCAAGTCGACGTCCCGCCACGGCACTTCGATCTTGTCGGCGAGGACCTGCACCGGTTCACCGGAGGGCAGCAGGGTGAAGCGGGCGCGCAGCGCCTCGTGCCGCTGCACCAGGGCCAGGCAAGAGGCCCGTAGCCGGGCCGCGTCCAGGTCGCCCGCCAGCTCCAGCTCCGTCTGCACCGTGTGCACATCGGGCGCGCCGTGTTCGTAGTGCGCGTGGAACAGAAGCCCGTGCTGGGCCGGGCTGAGCGGGAGCACGTCCGCGACCGGGCCGTCCGCCTCCAGGCTCTCCAGCTCCTCCTGGGTGAGGTGTACGAGGGGTAGGTCCGACGGGGTCAGGCCGTGTGCCGCGCCCTGGTCGGCGAGGGCGGCGAAGGCGTGCAGGACGGCCGTCCACTCATCGGCCAGGCACCGTACCTGCCGCTCGGGCAGGAGTGCGGGTGCCCAGGTCCAGTTCGCGGTCAGGCGTGGACCGGTGCCGTGGACCTCGGCCACCGCGTTGATCTCCAGCGGGTGGGCCAGCGGCATGCCGGGGTGCACCGGCGGGGCGGCGGACTCGGCGACGGGCCGCCACTCGGTCTCGCCGTCGGCGGTGTACCGGCCGAGGTAGTTGAAGGCGACCTGCGGTCCTGGCAGGGCGCCGAGCACGGTGCGGCCCTGGTCGTTCAGATGGCGCAGCAGGCCGTAGCCGATGCCGTGGTCCGGCGTGTGGCGCAGCTGCTCCTTGACGGTCTTCAGGGCGCGTAGGAGCGAGGCGTCGTCCATGGCGGCGGTACCGGGGGCGAGCAGCACCGGGTGCAGGGTGGTGAGCCAGCCCACGGTGCGGCTGAGGTCCAGGCCGTCGATGTCCTGGCGGCCGTGTCCCTCCAGGTCGAGCAGCAGCCCGTTGCCGCCTGCGCCCTGCCGAGCCGCGGCCACCGCGAGGGCGGTCAGCAGGACATCCTCGGTGCCCATGCGCAAAGCGGCGGGCAGCGTGGTGAGCAGGGCCTCGGTCTGCGTGGCCGGCAGTTCGACCGAGAGGGTGCGCGCGGTGCCGTGCACATCGCGCCCAGGATCCGCGGGACGGTCGGTGAGCTGCGGGCCGGCCTCGGCGAGGGTGCGCCGCCACCGATCGAGGTGCGCCGTGAAGCGGGGGGTGGCCGATGCCTTGGAGAGCGCCAGGCACCAGCGGCGCAGCGAGGTCGGAACCGGCGCCGGCAGGGTGGGTTCCCTGGTGCCGGCGGCCACCCAGGCGGCGTGCAGGTCGGGCAGCAGGACGCGCCACGACACGGCGTCCACGGCCAGGTGATGGATCATCACCAGGAGTCGTCCTGGCTGGTCCCCGGCGTCGTACCACACCACCTGCACCAGGTGTCCGGCCTGCGGGTCGAGGCGTTCGGCGGCGCGGGCGGCATGGTCGGCGATCACGGCGTCCGGTGTCCGGTCGCCGGAGATGTCGACGCGGTGCACGCGGCCCCGTGCGTCGACGGCACCGGTCGGTGGCACCAACAGGTCGAAATTGTCGGTCAGCCGCATGCGCAGCGCGTCGTGCCGGTCGAGGAGTGCCTGCACGGCGGTCACCAGGCGTTGCAGCCCGAGCCGGGCGGGTACGGCGAGCAGCGTGGACTGGTTGAACGGGGCGAGGGGACCCCCGAGTTCGCGCAGCCCTTGCACGATGGGCGGTGCCGGGAATCGGCCGGTGCCCTCGTCGTGCCGGACCGGCTCCTGGCCCTGGGCGGGAGGCCCGCACACCGCGGCCAGCTCCGCCACGGTGCGGTGTTCGAAGATCTGCCGGGGGCTCAGCTTCAGGCCTGCGGACCGGGCCTTGGCGACGAGTTGCAGGGACAGGATGGAGTCGCCGCCGAGTTCGAAGAAGCCGTGGTCCACGGAGTGCAGATCGGTGCGCAGCACCTCGGAGAACAGCCGGCAGAGCAGCCGCTCGGTCTCCGAGCGGGGCGGGCGGCCCGCGGTGGGTTCGTTGCCGGTCGTGGCGGCGACGGCCGGGAGGGCCGCGCGGTCGAGCTTGCCGTTGGGGGTCAGCGGGATCTCGGGCACCGGGACGAAGGCATCCGGGACGAGCGAGGCGGGCAGCTGGGCCGCGGCGTGTTCGCGCAGCGCCTGCGGGCCGGGGTCGCCGTCGAGGACGACGTAGGCGACCAGGCGGTGGGCCTTCGGGCCGTCCTGGGTGTCGACCGCGCAGTGCCGCACCGCGGGGTGACCGCTCAGGACGGCCTCGATTTCGGTGGGTTCCACCCGCTGGCCGCGGACCTTGAGCTGGCCGTCGTTGCGGCCCAGGTAGACGAGCTGTCCGTCGTGGCCCCAGCGGGCGATGTCACCGGTGCGGTACATGCGTCCCCCGGGAGCGCCGAAGGGGTTGGCGACGAACCGCTCCGCGGTCGTGCCGGGGCGGCGCACATAGCCGCGGGCCAGGTTGGGCCCCGCCAGGTACACCTCGCCGGGTGTTCCGGCGGGAACCGGCCGCAGCCACGGGTCGAGCACATGGACCGCGGTGCCCGGGACCGGCCGCCCGACCGGTACGGCGCCTGGGGTGATCGTGTCGTCCGGCCCGATCCGGTACTCCATGCAGCCGACGGTCGCCTCCGTCGGCCCGTACTCGTTGACGGCGGTGGCGTGCGCGTTTCCGTCCCGCCAGGCCCGCAGCGCCTCGCCGGTGAGCTGCTCGCCACCGATGACCAGGTCCTTGGTGGGGGACAGCCAGGTGTGCGTGGTGGCCAGCAGCGGCAGCTGACTGGGAGTCACCTTCGTGAAGGACGGGCGGCCGAGCCCGTCCGGCGCCGGCTCGTCCAGGGCCGCCATATGGACCCGGCCGCCCGCGGTCAGTGTCCCGAAGACGCCGGTGAGGGTGAAGTCGAAGGAGATCGGCGACTGTACGACGGCCGTGTCGCCGAGGCCCGGATACGCGTGGCGGGCGAACTCCAGATAAGCGGCCATGGCCCGGTGCTCGACCTGGACGCCCTTGGGCCGGCCCGTCGAGCCGGAGGTGTAGATGAGGTAGGCGCCGTTGCCCGGGCCGAGCGGGCGGATCCGGTCGGCGTCGGTGAGGTCCGTGTCGGGGTACTGCTCGGCGGCGAGGTCGGCGGGTGACACGGCACCGTGCGGCACGCTGCCCGCGGGCCCGTCCGCGATGATCGCCGCCGGGCGGGCGTCGTCCAGCATGAACGTCACCCGCTCGGTGGGCAGCGCGGCATCGATCGGGAGGTAGGCGGCACCGGCCTTGAGGACCGCCAGCAGTACGACGACGAGCTCCGCCCCGTGCGGCAGCATGACGGCGACGGTGTCCTCGGGCCCGATGCCCCGGGCCACCAGGGCGCGAGCCAGCCGGTTGGCGGCGGCGTTGACCTCCAGGTAGCCGACGGTGCGGTGCCGGTCGGCGAGGGCCAACCGTTCGGGCGTGCGGCGGACCTGCTCCTCGAAGAGAGCGGGAAGGGTGGTGCGGGGGGCGGGGCCGCGGGTGGGGCCGTACGGGTCGGGCAGGGCGCCCGGGCCGGCTCCGCCGAGCAGGTCGACGGCCGCGACCGTGGTGTCCGGCGCGGTGACTACGGCGTCGAGGGCGGCCGTCATCCGGTCCAGCACCTCGCGCGCCTGCCGCTCGGTGAACACCTCACGACGGTGGGTCAGTTCGAGGCGCAGCCGGTCGCCGGGCACGACGACGAGGCTCAGCGGATAGTGCGTGGAACCGCGCGCGCCGTCGCCCGCGGGCTGCTCCGGGTCGTCGGTCAGCGGGGCGATCCGCAGACCGTCCGCCGGCCGGACCGGGGCGGCGCCGGACCCGGGATCGCCGAGGGACAGGAAGGTGTCGAACAGGGTGCTGTGGCCGCTCAGCCGCTGGATCTCGGACAGGCCGATGTGGTGGTGGTCGGCGAGTGCCGACTGCTCGCGCTGGACCCGGTCCAGCAGGGCACGCAACGGTTCGGCCGGGTTCAGCCGGACGCGCACCGGTACGGAGTTGATGAGCAGGCCGACCATGTCCTGGATCCGTGCGGCCGGCGCGGACCGCACCGACACGGTCTGCCCGAAGACGACGTCGGTGCTGCCCGTCACAGAGGTCAGCACCAGTGCCCAGGCCGCCTGGGCGACGGTGTTGAGGGTGAGTCCACGGTCGCGGGCGGTCCGTAGCAGCGCGGCCGTGCGCTCCGGGGCCAGTTCGGTGACGGTCAGGTCGGGCAGGGTGCGGGCAGGGGCGAGGCCGGGGGCGGTCAGGGCCGGTTCCGCCAGCTCGGCGAGTGCTGTCCGCCAGGCCGTCAAGGAGGCCTCGGTGTCCTGCTTGGCCAGCCACGACAGGTATCCGGTGACGGGCACGGGACGCGGCAGGGCACGGTCGCTGCCCGCGGCGTAGAGGGCGAACACATCGCCCAGGACGACGGACAACGACCAGCCGTCCAAAAGTATGTGATGGTGCGTCAGAACCAGCACATGCCGATCAGCGGCCATGCGCAGCAGTGAGAAGCGGATCAGCGGCGGCCTGCCCAGGTCGAAGCCGCGCTGCCGCTCGTCGAGGAGGTGGCGGGCGAGCCGCGGACCGGTCTCCTCCCCGTCGCTCAGGTCGAGTTCGGTGCAGGGGACCGTAACCGTGCGATGCACCAGTTGCACCGTCTGACCGTTCTTACGCTGCAGGAAGGAAGTGCGCAGCGCCGCGTGCCGGTGCACCGCTGCCTGACAGGCCGCGAGCAGCCGGGGTCCGTCGAGGGGGCCGTCCAGGCGCAGTGCCGCCTGACTGACGTACTCGTCCGTTCCGCCCGGGGCCGACTGGGCGTGGAAGAACAGGCCCTCCTGCAGCGGAGCGAGCGGCAGGACCGCTTCCAGTGAGTCATGGGCAGGCACTGCGAGATCTCCAACCATGTGCACGGGCCGAGCGGTTCCCGTCGGCCATGTTGCTGCGGTATGCGAAGTCCAGCCAGGCAACCATCCGGCAATTCGAATTGATTCACGCATGCCGGCGGGTCTGCTGGGAGAATTGGATGTAAAAGGAAATCGGCTGCCGGTAGACTCCGGCACCGCTCAGTCGGTCTGCCGTACGGAACTGCATGGGAAATCGGAGCCCCGATGAACGAGAACAACGCGATTCAAGTTTTGACATTCGCCGTCATGGCATGGGTACTTGTCCGGCAGTTCCGTGAAAGAAAATTGGGCGTCGCCACCTGGGTGCTCCCCGTTCTTCCCATAATCGTCGGTGTCCTCCAGCTGGTTCTGCGCGACCGGAACGAGCCGAGCGCCTCGATCGGTCTGGGGCTGGGAGTGGTGGCCGCGGGTGTCGTGCTGGGTGCGGTGTACGGGGCGTTCATCTCCGTACACCGGGACCCCGCAGGAGCCGTCCTGTACAAAGCGGGCTGGACCGCCGTGCCCGTGTGGGCGCTGCTGATCGCCACCCGCACCGTGTTCGAGAAGGCCGGTGACCACTTCGACGCCCCGACCAGCTTCGGGTACTTGGCGATCTCCTTCGGGGTGATGCTGCTGGCACGTACCGCGGGTATCGCGCTACGCGCCAAGCCACTGGCCCCGGGCGCGTCGGCAGCTCGTACGGCGTGACGGCCTGACCGGGCGCGCCGGGCCGCCTGGCCCGGCGCGCCCGGCATCATGTGCCGGGGCCGCCCTGGCGCCACCACCCGCCGCCGTCACACCGGCGCCGGCTTGTGGACCTCTCCCGTCAGCCGGCCCTCAGTCAGGTCCTTCCACATCACGCGGCGGCGGGGCTTGCCGCTCGAGGTCACCGCGAGTCCGCCGCGCGGCACCTGCGCCACCAGCAACTCGGCGTCGTCCAGCGCCTCGGCGAGCACGGGAAGGGCGCGCGCCGCCCAGTCGGAGTCGGGCTTCTCCAGCACCACCACGCCGGTCGAGCGACCACGGTACTGTCCGAGCAGCACCGCCACCCGCCGCTGGGGGATGCCCAGTTCGTGCAGACGTGCCTCCAGGCTCTCGGCGAACACCATGCGGCCGCGCACCTTGAGCCCGTCGCCGAGCCGGCCCAGCACATACAGCTGACCTCCGCCGAGGAATCCGGCGTCACCGGTGCGCAGCACGCCACCGGCGAGCTCCGTGCCGGAGAGTGAGGCAGGGTCGCCCACGTATCGGGTCGCCAGGGAGGTTCCCTGCACGACCACTTCGCCGACCACACCGTCGGGCACCGGACGACCGTCGTCGTCCTGCACGCTCACCGAGACGCCCTCCAAAGGGCGGCCGCAGCCGACGACACGGCCCTCGTCGCCCTCGGGCACGGCGGACGTCCAGCCCTCCTCCAGGGGCAGGCCGGTGACGGCGAGGGTGGCCTCCGCGCCGCCGTAGGCCGGCAGCAGGGCGCGTCGGTCGAAGCCGTGCGGTCCGAGCAGGGCGTCGAAACTCTGGAGTACCTGTGCGTCGATACGCTCCGCGCCGAGGATCACCGAGCGGATGGAATCGAAACGCAGGCCTTCCAGGTCGGCGGGGCGTACCCGGCGCAGGATGTACGCCAGTCCGAAATTCGGCATGGCGGCCAGCCCGACCTTTTTCTCGCTGATGCACCGCAGGTAGCGCAACGGGGAGCGGATGAAATCCTCCGGCTGCATCATCCAGCCGTCGCATCCGGTGGTCACGATGTTCACCATGCAGCCGAGCAGGCCCATGTCGTGGTGCACCGGCAGCCAGGTGATCCCGGGGTACTCCGGGCGCCATCCCAGCCATCGGCGCATCGCCGTCACATTGGCGCGCAGCGCGGCATGGGAGACCAGCACCCCCCGGGAGGCACCGGAGGAGCCGGAGGTGAACTGCAGCAGCGCGAACTCGGCTGCCGGATACGGTCGTGGGGCCGGCCGGACTCCGTCGACCAGCGCGTCGAACGCCACGGGCTCGGGCAGCCCGAGCCCGTGGGTGAGGGCCGTGACGGGTCGCTGCGCCTCCTGGTCGCACACCACCACCGTGGGGCGGGCGGTGGCGAGCAGGTGGCCCGCGTGTGCCTCGTACTCTGCGGCACGCTGGAAGGCGAACGGCGGCGGGATCGAACACGGTATGCCGCCCGCCGCGATGGCACCGAAGAACGCCGCCACGAAGCCGGGGCTGGAGCGCTGCACGATCGCCACGACCTCGCCGTCACGCACGCCGGCGCCGCGCAGTGCCTCGGCGGTGCGCAGCACCAGCTCGGCCAGTTCCGCGTAGCTGTGGTAGTCCCAGGAGTCGCCGGGACCTGCGAAGTGCAGGCCGCGGTCCGCCCGCGCCTCCTCGACCCAGTCCAGTAGCGCCCTGTCGGGGATGCTCATCGGCTGTCTTCCTCCCAGGCCCGTGCCGTGGCCGCCGCGGACGGCGGCGGACATGGCGGCATTTTGGGGGCGCGCACCGGGCGCGTGCCAGGCAGCGAGCGGGTAACTTCCGCCGCCCGGCCGCGGGGGACCCAGCAAGAACGATTGCCTGGTTGTTTCCTGGTCGACCGGCCCCCCGCGAGCGAGCATCGGCGGCAAGACCGTCAGTGAGGCGCTGGCCATGGTTCGGGCACCCGCCCGTGCCGCTGTGCGTGGGGGAAGAGGAGCCAGGGGTGCACCGGGAAGCTGTTCAGGTTCGGTCGGGGCCACACCCGAGGAGACAGGCCGCCCATACGCGCACGCCGCTGACCAGCGCAGCGCGGGCCATCTGGCTCGCCCAGCAGTTCTCCCCGAACTCTCCCAGGTACAACTTCACTCGCCGCTTCGACATCCGTGGCGCCGTGGAGCCGGAGCTGCTCCACCAGGCGATCCGACAGGCCCAGCAGGAGTGCCAGGTCTTCGACGTGCGCTTGGACGAGGACGCCGACGGCCCGTACCAGGAGTTCCAGGAGGGGCCCAACACCAGCCTGCTGACCGTCGATCTGTCGGACCGGTCCGACCCCGAGGGAGCGGCGCACGCGTGGATCGCGGAGCGCATGCGGCTGCCGATGGACCTGCGCGGCGGCCCGGTGGGCGAGGACGTCCTGCTCAAGCTCCGTGACGCGCACTGGTTCTGGTACAGCTGCTACCACCACGCGCTGATCGACGCCGCCGGCCTGGCCATCCTCACCGACCGCGTCGACGACCTGTACACCGCGCTGCTCCACGGCACCGCGCCGGGCACCCGGTCGCTCGACCCCGTGGCCGTCCTGGTCACCGAGGAGGCCGAGTACACCGCGTCCCGCCAGTTCGAGACCGACCGCGAGTACTGGCTGGAGCAGCTGGCCGACCGGCCGGACCCGGTCACTCCGGCCATACGGTCCGTCGACGGTGACGGTGACGTCCTGCGCGCCTCGGGTGCGCTGACCGAGGCCGACATGGCGGCCCTCACCCGACTCGGCAGGGGGCTGCGTACCAGCTGGACGGTGGTGGCGGCGGCCGCGGTGGCCGCCTATCTGCACGGGATGACCGGGCAACGGGACCTGGTCATCGCGGTGCCCACCACGGCCCGCCGCACCGAGGCGGCCCTGCGGACGCCGGGCATGCTCGCCAACGAGCTGCCGCTGCGGGTCCGGGTGCGGTCGGACATGACGCTGGGCGAGCTGATCGGGCAGGTGTCGAAGTCCCTCGCCGCCCTCCTGTCCCACCAGCGTTTCCCGCACGAGACGCTGCGCAGGGAGCTGCGCATGAGCGGCCTTCGGGACCGGTTGTTCCATGTGGCGCTCGACCTCGTGAGCACCGGTGACCGCACCACGCTGGGCGGCAGGCCATGCACGGTCACCAGCCTGAACGGCGGTCCGGTGGCCGACCTCACCGTCATCCTGCACCCGGATGCCGACGGCTCCGGCCAGGCCGTCGACCTGGAGGCGAACGAGGCCCGCTACGACCGGCCGGACGTGGACGCCCATGCCGTACGCCTGCCGTCGTTCCTCCGTGCCGTGGCCGCTGCGGGGCCGGACACGCCACTGGCCCGACTGCAGCCGGCAACATCGGCGGAGCGGGCCCGGGTGCTACGGGACGTCCAGCCGGCCGCGGCCCCGGTGCCACCCGCCACGATGGCGGAGATGTTCGCCCGTCAGGTGGCGCACAGCCCGCAGGCGCCCGCGGTGGAGGCCGACGGCCGTGCCCTCACCTACCGGCAACTGGCCGACCGCGTCGACCGATTGGCGGGTCTGCTGGCCGACCGCGGGGTGCGGCGCGGCGCCTTCGTCGCCGTCGCGCTGCCGCGCGGTCTGAACACGCTCACCTCACTCCTCGCGGTGATGCGGACCGGCGCCGTGTACCTGCCCGTGGACCCCGGGTACCCCGAGGACCGGATCGAGGCGATGCTCGCCGATGCCCGGCCGCAGTTGCTCGTCACCAGCGGACAGGACGGGCTGCCGAGCCGCGACGGGCTGCCGACCCTGGTCCTCGATGACGCGTCGGTGACGGCGGTCCTCGACGGACCCGAGCTCGACGGACCCGGCCGCCCGGACACCGCGGCGCGTCTGCCTCGGCCGACGCCCGGCGATCCCGCGTACATGATCTACACCTCCGGGTCCACCGGGCGTCCCAAGGGCGTCTTGGTGCCGCACACCGGTCTGGCCGCCTTTGCCGCCACCCAGGCGGAGGTGGTGCGGCCCCGCCCCGGCGAGCGCGTCCTGATGGTCAGCTCGCCCAGTTTCGACCCGTCGATGTGGGAGCTGTGCGTGTGGCTGGCCGCCGGCGGCTGCGCCGTCATCGCGCCGCCCGGCATGCTGCCGGGCCCGGAGCTTGCGGAGTTCGTCACCGAGCATCGGGTCGGCTGCGTGGGCACGGTGCCCTCCGCCCTTGCCGCGTTGCCGTCCGGTTCGCTGCCCGACGGGCTGATCATCGCCGTCGGCGCGGAGGCGCTCTCGCCCGACCTGGTGCGGCGCTGGGGCGACAGCTGCCGACTGCACAACGTCTACGGCGCCACCGAGGGCACCGTGTTCACCACCATGACGCAGGCCCTGTCCGGTCCCGGCACGCCGTCGATCGGCTCCCCGATCCGCGATGCCCGGGTGTACGTGCTGGACGACCTGCTGCGCCCGGTACCGCCCGGTGCCACCGGCGAGCTGTACCTGGCCGGGGCCGGGGTGTCGCTCGGCTACCACGGTCGGCCCGCCCTGACCGCGCAGCGGTTCGTGCCCGACCCGTTCGGCCCGCCGGGCGCCCGTATGTACCGCACCGGCGACACCGGTCACTGGGGGTACGACGGCATGCTCCACTTCGCCGGACGCGCCGACCACCAGGTAAAGGTGCGCGGGTTCCGTGTCGAACTCGGCGAGGTCGAGGCGCGACTGGCCGCCAACCCCGCGGTCGAGCACGCCGCCGCGACGGTCCACGACGGGGCCTCGGCCGGCCGGCGCCTGGTGGCCTATGTGGTGCCCGCTGCCGACGCCACCGTGGATCCGGCCGCGCTTCGCGCCTGGGTCGGCAGAACGTTGCCGGAGTACATGGTGCCGGCCGGCGTCGTCGTCCTGGACGCCCTGCCGCTCACCTCCAACGGAAAAGTGGACCGGGCCGCGCTGCCCGCCCCGGACTTCCGCGGCGCCGCCGTCCACCGGCCGCCGACGACCGCCACCGAGGCGCTGTTGTGCGAGCTGCTGAGGGAGGTGCTCGGCGCATCCGAGATCGGTGTCGACGACAGCTTCTTCGATCTGGGCGGCGACTCCATCAACGCAGTGCAGCTCGCCGGGCGGGCGGTGCGGGCAGGGCTCGACCTGACCCCGCAGGACTTCCTCACCTACCGCACCGCCGCCACTTTGGCGGCCGTCGCCGACGGCGTCGAGGCACCGCGGCGCGACCTGTCCCTGCTGCCGGACCTGCTCGGCGCGGAGCCGGCGGACGGACGGGAAGCGGAGGGAGGGGACGCGGCGGAACCGGTGGACGACCTCCCACTGACACCGCTTCAGGTGGGCATGCTCTTCCACTCCGGGTACGCCGACGACCTGGACGCCGACCCGTACATCGGGCAGCAAGTGCTCGAACTTACCGGGCCCGTATCCCTGCCTCGGCTGCGGGCGGCGTGCGAGGCGATGGTCGCCCGGCACGACGCCCTGCGCGCCTGTTTCGCGCCGAACCAGTCCGGGGAGGACCGACAGCGCATCGTCGGACAGGTGTCCGTCCCGTGGGCCGAGCACGATCTGCGCGGCGTGCCCCTGGCCGCTCAGCAGGCGCGGATCGAGCAGATCCTGGCCGCCGACAAGGCGACGCGGTTCGACCTGACGGTGCCACCGCTCCTGAGGTTCACCGCCGTCAGCACCGGCGACGAACGGCACCTGCTGGTGTTCAGCAGCCATCACGTCCTGTTCGACGGCTGGTCCGTCTCCCTCATGCTGAGGGACCTGTTCGCCTGCTACGGCGGGGACGGCCCCCGGCTGCCGTCGCCGGTCTCCTTCGCACGCTATGTGCGCTGGCTGGACCGACAGCCACGGCAGGCCGCGGTGGATGCCTGGCGGCGCGCGCTGGACAGCGTCGAGCAGCCCTGCCTCGTCGCGCCCGGCGCGCAGCCGTCCACCGCAATGCCCGCGCTGACCGTGCGCAGCCTCTCCGCGGAGCTGACCGGCGCGCTCGGCCGCGCCGCCCGTGCGACGAGCCTCACCGTCAACACCGTGTTCCAGGGAGCCTGGGCGGCGCTGCTGGCCCAGCTCACCGGCCGCGACGACGTACTGTTCGGCACCTCGGTGTCCGCCCGCCCGCCGCACCTGGCCGGTGTCCAGGACCTGGTGGGGCTGGTGATGAACACCGTGCCGGTGCGGCTGCGCCCGGCCCCGGACCGTACGCCGGCCGACCAGCTGCGGCAGGCGCAGGACGAACAGGCCGCGCTCGGCCCGCACCATCACCTGGGACTGCCGGGGGTGCAGCGCGCCGTCGGCATCGGTGAACTCTTCGACACCACCCTGGTGTTCGAGAACGCGCCGGTCGACGGGGACGCCATCCGTCGCCCCGTGCCCGAGCTGCGGGTCTCGGTCGGCGAGGCCGACCACACCGGCGTGACCCACTACCCACTCAGCCTGATCGTCCGTCCCGGGCCGCGTTTCCGGCTGGAGCTGACCCACCGCGCGGACGTGTTCACCACCGACCAGGCAGAGACGCTGCTGAACCGGCTGGAACGGTGGCTCGCCGCGTTCGCGAAGGATCCCGGCACGCTCCTGGGCCGCGTCGACCTGCTGGCGGCCGGCGAGCGCGACACCCTGGTGCACGGCCACAACGCCACCGCGGTGGAGCACCCGTCCGGCACGCTGCACGGGCTGTTCAGGGCACAGGCCCGCCGGACCCCCACGGCGGAGGCCGTGGTGTGCGGTGAGCGCCGGGTCGGCTACCGGGAACTCGACCGCCTGTCGGGACGGCTGGCGGCCGCGCTGGCTGACCGCGGGGTCGGCCCTGGGCACGTCGTGGCGGTGGCGCTGCCCCGCTCGGTGGAACTGGTCACCGCCCTGCTCGCAGTGATGCGTACCGGAGCGGCCTACCTTCCCCTCGACCCCGACTATCCGGCCGAGCGCATCCGGACCATGTCCGAGGATGCCCGGCCGACGCTCACCCTCGACACCCACACTTTCGACGACCTGATGGCGCAACAGGTCGGCGAGGTGGCACCGGACCACGCCACCGATCCGGTCCACCCCGCCTACGTCATCTTCACCTCGGGGTCCACCGGCCGTCCCAAGGGCATCGTCGTCGCCCACCGCGGCATCGTGAACTATCTGCAGTGGATGCAGCGGCGGTTCCCGCTGGCCCTCGGCGACCGGGTGCTGCAGCGCACCTCGGTCAGCTTCGACCCCTCCGTGTGGGAGATCTTCTGGCCGCTGCACACCGGTGGGACGGTGGTCATCGCCGTGCCCGAGGCCGACCAGCAGCCCGGCTATCTGCCGGAGCTGATCCGCAGCGAACGCATCCACACCGCGCAGTTCGTGCCGTCCACGCTGGAGCTGTTCCTGCTGGAGCCGGGCGCGGGCGACTGCGACAGCCTGCGGCAGGTCTTCTGCGGAGGCGAGGCCATGACGACCGGGCTCGTGGAACGGTTCCGCAAGACCAGCGACGCCGCCCTGCACAACCTGTACGGCCCGACCGAGGTGTCCATCTACACCACCTCCTGGCAGGCGGACCCGGACGGCACGACCGGTGACGTCCCGGCCGGGCACCCGGCGGACAACCTCAGGGTGTACGTGCTGGACGGCGCGCTGCGCCCGGTGCCGGCCGGGATGCCCGGCGAGATCTACATCGCGGGCCACGGGGTGGCCCACGGCTATGCCCGGCGCCCGGTGCTGACCGCGGAGCGGTTCGTGTCCGATCCGTATGGACCGCCCGGTGCCCGCATGTACCGCACCGGCGACCTGGGCATGCGCAGGCCGGACGGTGCGCTGCGCTACCTGGAGCGCGCGGACGACCAGGTGAAGATCCGCGGCCACCGCATCGAACTGGGCGAGATCGACTCGGTGCTGGGAACCGTCGAGGGCGTCCGGCAGGTGGCGACCGTGGTCCGCAAGGACTCCCTCGGGGCCGTGCAGATCGTGGCGTACGCGGTCCCCGAGACCGGCCGGCCCCTTGACCCGGAAGCCATACAGCAGCAGGCCGCCGCCCGGCTGCCCGACTACATGGTTCCGTCCGCCGTCGTACCGCTGCCCGTGCTGCCGCTCACCCCCAACGGCAAGCTCGATCGGCGGGCGCTGCCCGCACCCGCCGTGGCCACCCGCGAGCACCGTGCCCCGCGCAGCGCGCACGAGCGACTGCTGTGCCGGCTGGTCGGTGAGGTGCTCGGGGTGCAGCAGGTCGGTGTCGACGACAACTTCTTCGAACTCGGAGGCGACTCCATCACCTCCATCCGCCTGGCGGGCCGCGCCCGGCCCGCCGGACTGGCACTCACCCCGCGGGACGTCTTCCGGCACCGCACCGTGGCCGCCCTGGCCCAGGCCGCCACCGAGGTGGACCCCGCTCAGGGCGAGGCCCTTCCCTCGGCAGCGCCGCAGCTGGAACTGGACGCCTATGAGATCGCCGAACTCGAAGCGCAATGGGAGACAGGAAAATGAAGCCGACCTCGTTCGAGGCGATCTGGCCGTTGACCCCCCTGCAGGAAGGCATGCTCTTCCATGCGCTGTACGACGGCGAGCAGGAGAGCGTCGACCACTACAACATGCAGTTGCCCATCGAGCTGACCGGCCGGCTTGACCCGTCGGCGCTGCGCCGGGCCTGCGAGCAGGTCGTCGCCCGGCATCCCGCGCTGCGCCTCGGCTTCCTGCAACGCCGCTCCGGCGATCCCTTCCAAGCGGTCGCCTCCCGGGTCGAGCTGCCCTGGCAGCAGGTCGACCTGAGCGGGTTCGGGACCGAGGAACAGCGCCTCCGGCTGCGGCGGCTGGTCACCGAGGACCGGCTGCACCGCTTCACCATGACCCGCCCGCCGCTGCTGCGGTTCACGCTGTACACCCTCGGTGCCGACCGGCACGTCCTGGTCATGACCAACCATCACATCCTGATGGACGGCTGGTCGATGCCCGTGGTGGTCCAGGACCTGTTCCGCATCCTGCAGCACGGGGGCGACGCCGGTTCCCTGGAGCCCGCCGCCTCCGTCGGCGACTACCTGGGGTGGCTGAGCACCCGGGACCGCGACGCCTCCGCCGCTGCCTGGGCCGACGTGCTGGCCGGCCTGGACGGGGCGACACTGCTCGGGCACGGCGCCGACGCCACGGACATCCAGGCACCGCAGCGCCGTGTCCGCCTCGAGCTGTCCGAGGAACTGTCCCGGGCGTTGAGCGAGACCGCCCGGCAGCGCAACCTGACCCTCAACACGGTGGTACAGGGCGCCTGGTCGCAGCTGCTCGCCCTGCTCAGCGGGCGCGACGACGTGGTCTTCGGCTCCACAGTGGCCGACCGCCCCGAGGCGGTCCCGGGCGTGGACCGCATCGTAGGTCTGCTCATCAACACCGTGCCGGTCCGAGTACGCATCGACCCGGCGGAACCCTTCGGCCGACTGCTGGAGCGCATCCAGGACGAGCAGGCGGCGCTGGCCGAGCACACCTGGCTCGGGCTCGCCGACATCCACCGGATCAGCGGTCACGACAGCCTCTTCGACACCACGATCGCCTTCGAGAACTACCCGCTGCCGGATTCCGCACGCGGCGCCGAGGTCGCCGGGCTGCGGATCGCGCTGGCCCCCGACGCCCTGGAGGAAGCGCCCGAAGGCACCCACTACCCGCTCAGCCTCGCCGTCTTCCCGGGCCCGCCCCTGGTCCTTGAGCTCAACCACCGCGCCGATCTGTACCCGCCGGAGCAGGCCCGCCTGCTCCTTGAGCGGCTTCGCCTGCTGCTGGAACAGTTCGTGGCGCACCCCGACACGCCGGTCGGCCGACTGCCCCTGCTCACGGAGGAGGAGCGGCCGCTGGTGCGGCGTACCGCGGACCCGCGCCCCACGCCCGTGCCGCCGGGCACGTTGGTCGAGCTTTTCGAGGCACAGGCCGCCCGCACCCCCGACGCCACGGCGGTGGTCTGCGGCGACCGGAGCCTGAGTTTCGCCGAACTCAACAGGGATGCCCACCGATTGGCCCGCCGACTGATCGAGCTCGGCGCCGGTCCCGAACGGCCCCTGGCCATGATGCTGCCGCGGTCCACGGAAGCCGTGGTGGCGATGCTGGCGATCCTGAAGTCCGGGGCGGTGTATGTACCGGTGGACCTTGAGCAGCCTGCGGAGCGCATCTCGGCCGTGTTCACCGAGTTGGACCCGCTACTCGCGATCACCACGAGTGACATGGCAGCCCGGCTGCCGGATGGCCCCCCGCGGTTGCTGCTCGACGCGGAGCAGGCAAGGCACGGCGGCACCGACGTCACCGACGCCGACCGGATCGCCCCGCCGCACCCCGACTCCCTGGCCTACGCGGTGTACACCTCGGGTTCCACGGGGCGCCCCAAGGGCGTCGCCGTGACGCACCGGGCCCTGGCCAACATGTTCCACAGCCACCGGGCGCACCTGTTCGAGCCGGAGGCCGCTGCCGCGGACCGGCCGCTGCGTGCGGCACTGACCAACTCGCTGGTCTTCGACGCCTCGTTCAGCCAGCTGCTGTGGATGGTCGCCGGCCATGAACTGCACCTGATCGAGGACCGGGTGCGCACCGATCCGCAGGCGCTGCTCGGCCATGTCGCCGAGCACGGCATCGACGTACTCGACACCACGCCGAGCTTCGCGCGCCAGCTCATCGGCGAAGGCCTGCTGCGGGGCACATCGCCCACCCGGGTCCTCGCGCTGGGCGGCGAAGCCGTCGACCCCTCGCTGTGGGACGAACTGCGCACGGCCGACGGGGTGTCCACGTACAACCTGTACGGGCCCGCCGAGTGCACCATCGACGCGATGTACGCCCGGGTCGCCGACCATGCCCGGCCGGTGATCGGCGACCCCGCCGACAATCTGCGGGCCCACGTGCTGGATGCCTGCCTACGTCCGGTGCCGCCCGGGGTGGCCGGTGAGTTGTACCTGGCCGGTGCCGGGCTGGCCCGGGGCTATCTGGGGCGGCGTGCGCTGACTGCGGAGCGGTTCGTCGCCGATCCCTTCGGCCACGCCGGTGCGCGGATGTACCGTACCGGCGACCGCGTTCGGCGGGAGGAGGACGGCACGCTCGGCTTCCTCGGCCGTGCCGACGACCAGATCAAGATCCGCGGCTTCCGCGTCGAACCGGCCGAGATCGAGGCGGTGCTGACCGCCGACCCTGCCGTGCAGCACGCCGTGGTCGTGGCGCGCGAGGACCGTCCCGGCTCCCCGCTGCTGGTCGCCTATGTCGTCGCGGCGCCCGGTTCCGCTCCGGACCCCACCGCGCTGCACGCCCGGGTCGCCGACGCGCTGCCCGGCTACATGGTGCCGGCCGCCGTGATGGAGCTGCCCGAGCTGCCGGTCACCGTCAACGGCAAGGTCGACAAGCGTGCGCTGCCCGCGATGCGCTTCGATACCGACAGCTCCGCCGGGCCGCGCGGCGCCACCGAGGAGCAGCTGTGCGCGCTGTTCGCCGAGGTGCTCGGCCTGGACGCGGTCGGGGTGCACGACAACTTCTTCCAATTGGGCGGCGACTCGCTGCTGTCGATGCGGCTGTCCGCGCTGGCGCGGCGGGCCGGTCTCGAGGTCAGCCCCCGTGATCTGTTCGTCCACCGCACCGTGGCCGCGCTGGCCGAGGCCTGCGGCAGCCGGTCCGCCGGGCCGGCTGACCAGGTGCCGGACGGGCCGCTGCTTGAACTGACCGAGAGCGAAGATGAGGAGCTGACGGCGGCGTACCCGGATGCCGTCGACGTATGGCCGCTGACGTCGCTGCAGCAGGGCATGAGTTTCCACGCGCTGCTCCAGCCCGACGGCGTCGACCCGTACATCACCCAGCAGGCCCTGGAGCTGACCGGGGACCTCTCCGCCGCTGTGCTGCGGTCGGCGTTCGACGCCCTGCTGGCCCGGCACGCCAACCTGCGGGCGCGGTTCGTGCGCCTGGCCTCCGGCCGGGCCGTGCAGGTGATCGCCGAGCGGGCGGAGACGCCGTGGCGCGAGTGCTCGGTCGCCGATCTGGACCCCGAGCGGCAACAGCAGGAGATCCAGGCGCTGTTGGCTGAGGAGCACGACCGGCCCTTCTCCGCGACGGACGCTCCGCTGCTGCGGGTGCTGCTGATCAGGCTGGCGCAGCGGCGCCATCTGCTCGTGGTGACGGACCATCATCTGCTGCTGGACGGCTGGTCGATGCCGCTGCTGTACGGCGAGCTGTTCGACGCCTACGCGCACGGCGGCTCGGCGGACGGCCTGCCGCCTGCGGTGCCGTTCCGTACGTTCCTGGCCTGGCTGACCGGCCGGGACCGGGTGGCGGCCGAACAGGCCTGGTCCAAGGCGCTCGACGGGCTGGCCGAACCCACCCTGGTCGCCCCGCACGCCGACCTGTCCGCGTCCGTCGCCCAGGGCACCGTCGCCCGGACGCTGGACGCGGCGGTCACGGACCGTATCGGTGCGGCGTCCCGGGCCGCCGGGATCACTGTGAACACGCTGTTCAACGGTGCGTGGGCCATCGCCCTCGAACGGCTGACCGGACGCGGCGACGTCGTCTTCGGCACCTCGGTGTCCGGGCGGACCAGTGGATTGCCGGACGCGGAGCGTGCTATCGGGCTGCTGATGAACACCGTGCCGTGCCGGGCGGTGCTCGATCCGGCGGAGCCGCTTTCCGCCGCACTGGCCCGACTGCAGAGCGAGCAGGCCGAGCTGATCGCCTACCACCACTTCGGTCTGCCGGAGATCCAGCGGGTGACCGGTCTCGGGGAGCTGTTCGACACCATCGTGGGCTTCGAGGACGCGGGCGCCGCCCACGGGGACGTGCAGCACCGGCTTCCGGGCCTTGAGGTCGCGCTGCGGGACGCCTCGGTG
The DNA here is from genome assembly GCF_053611685.1 of Streptomyces sp. NPDC054786. Taxonomy (NCBI): domain Bacteria; kingdom Bacillati; phylum Actinomycetota; class Actinomycetes; order Kitasatosporales; family Streptomycetaceae; genus Streptomyces; species Streptomyces sp. NPDC054786. The sequence goes on from NZ_JBSHAW010000018.1 coordinate 82,225, forward strand.
CCCGGCACCGCGCACTATCCGCTGCGTCTGCTGGTACGCCCCGGCAGCACGCTGAACATCACGCTGCACTACCGCACCGACCTGTACACCGAGGCGACGGCGGAGGACCTGCTGGCGTCGGTGCTGCGGGTGGTCGAGACGTTCACGGTGAGCCCGGAACTCCCCGTCGGAGGCCTCGACCTGCTCAGCGCATCGACCCGCCGCACCGTCCTGGACACCTGGGCCGCGACCGCCCCGGCCCGACTGCCGCGGACCATACCCGAGATGTTCGCGGAGCGGGTCGCCGAGCATCCCCACGCACCCGCTGTCCTCACCGGCAGCGAGGAGCTCGACTACGCCACGCTGGACGCCCGGGCCAACCAGTTGGCCCGCGTGCTGCTGGGCCTTGGCGCGGGCCCGGAGCGGATCGTCGCCGTGCTGCTGCCCCGCTCTGCCCGCCTGGTGACGACCATCCTGGCGATCTGGAAGAGCGGCGCGGTGCACATGCCGGTCGACACCGGCTATCCGGCCGAGCGGATCGAGTTCGTGCTCTCCGATGCCGAGCCGCACCTGATCCTGGCCGAGCCGCAGGACCTTCAGAAGATCCCCGAGGGCCTGCGCGACCGGGTGGTGACCACCGACCGGCTGGTCGTCCCCGAGGACACCGCCGCCGGTGACGTGACCGACGCCGAACGGCCCGTACCGCTGTCGCCGCAGTGCGGCGCGTACGTCATTTACACCTCCGGCTCCACCGGCCGTCCCAAGGGGGTCCTCGTCACGCACGGCGGGCTGGCCTCGTTCCTGGCCACCCAGCGGCGGCACCTGGACCTCGGGCCCCACCGGCGCGTGCTGTGGTTCGCCTCGCCAAGCTTCGACGGGGCGATGGGCGAGCTGAACACGGCCCTGCTGAGCGGCTCCTGCGTGGTCGTCGGCACCTTTGAGGAGATGCTGCCCGGCCGGCCGCTGGCGGACTGGGTGGCGCGTACCGGGGTGCACTGCATGACGCTGCCACCGTCGTCGCTGGCCGCCATGCCGGACGGCAGCCTGCCCGAGGGCGTCACCGTGGTCACCGGCGGCGAGGTCCTGCCGCGCGAGCTGGTTGCCCGCTGGGCGCCGGGCCGCCGCATGCTGAACATCTACGGCCCGACCGAGACGACGATCATCGCCACGGTCGACGGCCCGCTGTCGGCGCAGTCCGCCCCGTCCATCGGGCGGCCGGTGGTCGGCGCCCGTATCCGGGTCCTCGACCGCTGCCTGCGCCCGGTCCCCGCCGGAGTCCCCGGGGAGGTGTACATCTCCGGTGCCGGTCTGGCCCGCGGCTATCTGCACCGGCCCGGCCTCACGGCGAGCCGCTACGTCGCCGACGCGTTCGGCGAACCGGGCGCGCGGATGTACCGCACCGGTGACATCGCGCAGTGGCTGCCGGACGGCCGCCTCGACTATGTGCGGCGCGCGGACGACCAGGTGAAGCTGCGTGGCTTCCGCATCGAGCCGGGCGAGATCGAGGTCGTACTGACCGAAGATCCGAGCGTGCGCCACGCCACTGTGCTGCTTCGCGAGGACACCCCGGGGGTACGCCGGCTGATCGCCTACGTAGTGGCCGCGGGGTCCGCGGGCGTCGATCCGGCCGCACTGCGCGAATGGGTCGCGGCCCGGCTCCCGGAGTACATGGTGCCCGCTGCGGTGGTCGCCATCGACGAGGTCCCCACCACGCCGCACGGCAAGTTGGACCGCGACGCGCTGCCCGCGCCCGGCTTCGCGCCGGCCGAGGGCAGCCGCACCCCGCGCACCGCGCGCGAGGAGCTGCTGTGCCGGCTGTTCGCCGAGGTGCTGCAACTCGACGAGGTCGGTATCGACGACAGCTTCTTCGAGCTCGGCGGCGACTCGATCACCTCCATCAAGCTGGTGACTGCCGTCCGCGACGCCGGCTTGGACCTCTCCCCGCGAGACGTGTTCACGCACAAGTCCGTCGCCGAACTGGCCGCCGTGGCCGCCGAAGCGGCACTGCAGCCCGCGGACGACGACGCGGACGCGGCCCACCTCTCCCTCGACGAAGCCGAACTGGACGAGCTGATCGGCCGGTTCACCGAGGGTTCCTGACCGGGCGGAGGACCACGCCGAGACCCTGCTCGGCGCTCCGCTCATGACCCCACCCGCCGCCTGCCAGCAGGAGGCACAGGACCACCGCCCGCCCCGGCCGAAAGGTCCCGAGCAGCGCCAAGGAACCTCATGACCCTTGCATCACCGTCCACCGCCACCGCTCCCGGACCGGTCGGAGACCGGCCGTTGGAGTACACCCTGAGCCCGCAGGAGGCCGCCGATCTCGCCGAGGCGGCCCGCTGGGCCGTCGAGAGCTGCGGCAGCCCGCTGGAGGAGGAGTTCTACGAGCAGGCCTGGCGCCACGACGGCCTGCTGCCCGCCGGGCTGCGCGCCTTCCTCCAGGAGTTCCGGTACCGGGAACCGGCCACCGCGTGCCTGGTGCACGGCCTTCCCGTTGACGACGCGGAGATAGGCCCGACCCCGGACCACTGGCTCGACGCCATCACCGGCAAGGCCGCCCGGGGGCAGGAGACCATGCTGGCCCTGTGCGGGCTGGTGCTCGGCGATCCGTTCGGCTGGGCCACTCTCCAGGAGGGCAGCATTGTGCAGAACGTGCTGCCCATCCGCGGCGAGGAGGACCGGCAGAGCGGCTACGGCAGCGAAGCGCTGCTGGAGTTCCACACCGAGGACGGCTTCCATCCGCACCGCTGCGATTACCTGATGCTGCTCGGCCTGCGCAACCCGGACGCCGTACCGACCATCGTCGCCTCGGTGCGGGATGTGCAGCTGGACGACCAGGACCGCGCGATCCTGTCCCAGGAGCGCTACCACATCCTGCCCGACGCCGAGCACATCCGGCAGCTGGCCACCAGCGATCCCGATCACCCGGCGCTGGGCAAACTGCGCCGTATGGAGAGCGACCCGGCCCCGGTCAGCGTCCTGTTCGGCGATGTTCTGGCGCCGTACCTGCGTATCGACCGCCCGTTCATGCGGTGCGCCGGCGACGACCCGGAGGCCACCGCCGCCCTGGACCGGCTGATGGCGGAACTGACCCGGGTGCAGCAGGAGATCGCTGTCGGTCCCGGCAGCCTGCTCGTCGTCGACAACTACCGGGCCGCGCACGGCCGTCGCGCCTTCAGAGCCCGCTTCGACGGAGCCGACCGCTGGCTGAAGAAGCTCACCGTCAGCCGCAATCTGCGCCGCGGCCTCGCCGGCTACCGCAGCGACCTGCGCCGCGTCATCGTCTGACCCCGTACCGGGCACCCAGGTCCTGCCTCGGAACGGTTCCGGGGCAGGACCGCCCCCTCGAAAGGCTGAGCCCTTGCGCACCGTTGTCATCTCCGGCGCCTCCAGCGGCATCGGACGAGCCACCGCGGAACGGTTCGCCGCATCCGGCGACCACGTGGTGAACCTGGACATCACCGAGCCCGACGGCTCACCCGGCACCGGCCACCCCGGCACCGTGGAACATCTGCAGGTCGACGTGGCGGACTGGGAGGCGGTCGGCGAGACGGTCCGCACCGTGCACGCCGACCGCGGACGGCTCGACGTGGTCATAGCCAACGCCGGCATCAGCACCCGGTGCGGTGTGCTGGAGCTGACCGAGGCCGACGTGCGGCGCACCATCGACGTCAACCTGCTCGGCGTCCTCGCCCTGTGGCAGCACGCGGCCCCGTACATGCTTGAGCAGGGTCACGGCGTGCTGCTGGCCACCGCTTCGGTCAACGGCTCCCGCGGCTATCCGCTCTACGCCCCCTACAACGCGACCAAGGCCGCGGTCGTCTCGCTGTGCCAGACCTTCGCCATGGAGCTCAGCCCGCTGGTGCGCACCGCGTGCGTCACCCCGGGCGCGGTGCTGACGCCGATGCAGCGACGCGAGTACACCGACGAGATGCTCGCCGAGGTCAACGACCGAATCCCGGCGCGCCGCCACGCCGATCCCGAGGAGATCGCCGCGTGCTTCCACTTCCTCGCGTCCGACCAGGCGTCCTTCGTCACCGGCCAGGAGTTCGTGGTCGACGGTGGCGAGACGGCCGGCGCCACGACCGCGTTCTTCCCCGGCCCGACCGCGCCCAGACGCCGGGACACCTGAAAGGCACCCCATGGACAACCGCCCTTTGTACGACCCGAGCGACCTGGATGCCCTCGACCTGGCCGACCCGGTGGTGCACGCCACCCGAGATCTCACCGAGGTCTGGCGGTATCTGCGCACCGAGGAGCCGGTGTACCGGCACCGTGCCACGGAGCGCGGCGAGGGATTCTGGGTGATCACCCGCAGGGACGACATCGCCACCCTCTACCGGGACAACGCCTCGTTCACCTCCGCGCAGGGCAACATGCTGGACACGCTGCTGAGCGGCAGCGACTCGGCGGTCGGCCGGATGCTCACGGTCACCGACGGCCCGGACCACACCACGTTGCGCACGATGATCACCAAACCGTTCACACCGCGCGCGCTCGGCCCGGTGCTGGCAAGCGTGCGGCGTGGCACCCACCGGCTCGTCGCGGACGCGACCGGGCAACCGGTGTGCGACTTCGGTGCGGACGTGGCGGCGCACATCCCGCTCGCGGCCATCTGCGACCTGCTGGGCGTTCCGGAGGCCGACCGACGCAGGCTGATCCCGATGACCTCCGGTGCCCTCGCCTCGGTCGATGGGCCGCCCACCCCGGAGAGCACCTGGCTCGCCCGCAACGACCTGCTGCTGTTCATCTCCGAACTGGTCAGGGCGCGGGACCGGGCGCTCGGGGACGACGTCGTCAGCCTGCTGACCGAGGAGACCGCCGGGGACCGCAAGCTCACCCGGGAAGAGGTCATCTTCAACGTCTACAGCATCATCATCGGCGGTCTGGAGACGACCCGTCTCGCGATGCTCGGCGGGGTGCACGCCTTGGCCCATCACCCGGAAATGTGGAAGGCGCTGCGGGCCGGTGAGATCCGCACCGACACCGCGGTCGAGGAGATCCTGCGCTGGACCACGCCCACCCTGCACAGCGGCCGACGGGCCACCGCTGATCTGCTGCTGCATGGCCGGCTGATCGAGGCCGGGGACATGGTGACGCTGTGGAACGCCTCCGCCAACCGGGACGAGGCGGTCTTCGACGAGCCCGACCGGTTCCTGCCGGACCGCGACCCGAACAAGCATCTGACCTTCGCCCACGGGCCCCACTTCTGTCTGGGCTCACATCTGGCGAAGGCGGAGATCGCGGCGATGCTGGAGGCGCTCAAGGAGCTGGTGGTGGAGATCCGCCCGGCCGGCACGCCGCGCCGGGTGTACTCCAACTTCCTCAGCGGCTACGCCACGATGCCGGTCACACTGGTGCCCGCCTGACCGCGACCGGACGTGGGTGGGCCGGCCGTGTGGAACACGTCCGCCCACCCAGGTCCGGCATCACTCCAGTACGGAGTCGATCGAGAAGTACCGGCCCTCGGCGCGGCAGCGCTCCATGACGGCCTCGAACCGGGGCAGATAGCGCTCCTGCTCGTCCAGCAGCACAGCCGGGTCGAGTCGCTGCAGCAGCCGACGCAGCACCAGGATCAGCCAGTCGGCGTCCGGTTCGGCTCCCTGGTGGTGCAGCCAGACCTGCACGCACGAGGCGGCTGCATGGTGCACACAGTGCTCGGCCGCCGCCCGGGAGCCGACGACCGAGTCGGCGTTGAGGCCGCGCTCGGCCACTCCGCCGTACAGCGCGGAGCGCCGCCGGTCCAGCGCGGCTGTCACCTCCGCGAGATCCGCGACCTGCTGCGGGGTGCACCGCGCCGCCGCACGCTCGGTCAGTTCGGTGAGCGCGCCGCGCCAGGACCGGACGATCTCGTCCTGCCCGCCGGTCGTCAGCGCGAGTTGCGCACCGTCCGGCAGCCACACGGGAGCCTCACGGGAGAGGTCGAACAGCTCGCTCAACACCTCTTCCGATCCGGGGGTGGGACGGTCGTACTCCTCGGCCAGTGCGACCAACTGGGTGGCGATGAGGTGGAGGTTGACGTGCGTGGTGCCCTCGAAGATCGTGGTGATGGCGTGGTCCCGGCGAATCTTCTGGAACGCGCCGGAGGCGACCAGCTCCCGCAGATAGCCCCGGGCGCCGAGCACCTTGGCCACGTGCTCGAGGACCTCCTCCCCGAGCACCGGCACGAGGTACTTCACGACCGACGACCACAGGGCCATGCGCGCCGGTACGACACTGAGTGCCCGTGCCACCGGGATCGCCGTGCACTCGGCCGCCAGCAGGTCCAGGTGTGCGCCCACGAGGTGTTCGCGCACCACCGGGATCCGGAGGATCGGATTGCCGTAGAGCCGACGCTGGTGCGCGTAGTCGAGCCCGATCCGCAGGGCCGCGTCCATGGTGCCGAGGGACATCCCGCCGATGGCGGTCCGGGTGATCTGCAGACAGCGGACCATGTCGAGGCTGCCGCGACCGGGCCGCCCGACGACGGCGTTGGCGGGGACGGGTGCGCCGTGGAGGGCGATACCGCTCAGGTCGTGGCCACGCAGCCCGACCGTGCGCACGACGGGCTTGGGTGTCCAGGAGCCGGGCGGCAGGTCCTCCTTGTCCGCCAACAGCAGCATCGGGCCGCGGGGGCCGCGGGCCAGTACGGTGACGAAGCGTCCCTGGGTGGCATTACCCACCGGCCACTTCTCGCCGTCGAGGACATAGCGGTCGCCGTCCCTGCGGGCGGTGGTAGCGGTGGCCGCCACATCGCTGCCGGCATCCGCCTCGGAGACGCCGAAGCACACCGCGTCACCGGCCAGCACGCCCTCGGCCACGACCTTGCGCTGCTCGGGGGTGCCCCAAAGCCACACCGGCTGAGCGCCCAGCGCGGTCGAGCCGAACTTCACCGCCACCGTCAGGTTGCGGCGCGCCACCGAGCGGATCAGTGCCTGAGCCGACTCCAGGTTGAGCAGGGTGCCGCCCACGGACTGCGGGACGAGGCAGCTCGTCAGCCCCCACTCGCGCAGGGCCTCGACGGCCCCGGGCGGTATCGCGTCTCGCTCCTCGTGGGCGACGGTCTCGGCGAACGCGAACGGGCCGGAAGGGGCGAGTGGATCCCCCAGCAGCCCTTCCAGCTCGGCGATCAGTCTCCTGGTGGGGCGAGGGACGGAATTCGGCTCCATTCAGCCACTCCTGTGCAGGGGTTTCGGGATGCGTCGCCACGACGTCCCGGCCCAGTGTTGCGGCCTTTCCGCCATGTCCCCAGGCATGCGCCAGGCAACTCGTCATGCCCCCAAGTTGCCGAGACAGTGCCTAGGCTTCGCGGTTCGCGGTGGTCGAGAGTAGGCGGAGCGATCTGGCGGGAAATCGAAGGGATCACCGCGAATGACTACCGAGGCCCCTGGGGAACAGGACTCCACGCTTTTTACCCTGGAGAAAACCAGGGAGAGTCTCATGGAGGTCGATGCGGCGTTCCGGGCCAATCTGAACTGGAACTACGGTGAGCGCAATAACCGTATCTGGGCGCTCTACGAAAAGAACAAGAACGCTCAGTGGAATGCCACCACGGACATCGACTGGAATCACGACGTCCGCTTCGGCGAGCCGCTGGACGAGGGCGAGAGCGCGGGCCTCGCGTCCTTCGTCGTCGGCGAAGGCAGCCCGGTGCCGAAGGAGTTGCTCAACCAGTTCCGCTGGGAGTACCTGGCCTGGATGATCAGCCAGTTCCTGCACGGCGAGCAGGGCGCCCTGGTGACCACCGCGCGGCTGGTGGAGACCGTGCCCGACATGGAGGCGAAGATCTACGCCGCCTCGCAGGTGGCCGACGAGGCCCGGCACGTGGAGGCGTACGCCAAGTACGTCGACGAGAAGCTGGGCACGTCCTACCCCATCAACCCCGGCCTGAAGTCTCTGCTGCGCGACCTGCTGCAGGAGTCGGAGTGGGACATCGTCTACCTCGGCATGCAGGTCATCGTCGAGGGGCTGGCGCTGGCGGCAACCCGGCTGGCCAGCACCGGTTTCGGTGACCCCATCATCACTTCCATCACGCGGATGATCGCCCGGGACGAGGCACGGCACATCGGCTTCGGCGTCGTCTCGCTCACCGGGATGTACGACGAGATGACCAGCTCGGAGCAGGCCGTGCGGGAGCAGTTCCTGCTGGAGTCCATCCATCTGATGTCCCGTCGCTTCCTGCTGCGGGAGGTGTGGGAGCGCATGGAGTTGGACGTTGAACGCGGCATCACCTTCGCGATGAACGACCCGATGATGTTCGGCTACCGGCAGTTGCTGTTCCAACAGGTGATCCATATCCTGCGGCAGCTCGGGCTGCTCAGCCCGAAGCTGCGTGAGCTGTTCCTCAGCGAGTCACTTGCCAAGCCCGAGGCGTTCCGCGGCATGGCCTAGGCCGGCCGCCGGCCGAACGGAACGGAGGAGCGTGTCCGCGCAGCACGACGAAATCGTCATCACCGGGCTCGCCGCCACCTCGCCCCTGGGCGGCACCGCCCGAAGCACCTGGCAGGCCCTGCTGGCCGGCGTCTCGGCGGCGGTCGGGCTGACCGAGGCCTGGGCCGCGGACCTGCCGGTGCGCATGGCCGCCCCGGCCGCGGTGGAACCGGGGCCCCTGCTGGACCGCATCCAGGCCCGGCGCACCGACCGCGCCGCGCAGTTCGCGCTCGTGGCGCTGCGCGAGGCCTGGGCGGATGCCGGCTTCACCGCCGCCGCGGGCGCACCGGGGGCGCCCGCGGCAGAGCGGGTGGCCGTTGTCGTCGGCAGCGGTATCGGCGGGCTCGGCACCCTGCTGCCGGCTCATGACCTGATCCGGGCCGGCGACACCCGCCGGGTCTCCCCGTACACCCTGCCCATGCTGATGACCAATGCGGCGGCGGCGCTGTGCGCGCTGGAAGTGAACGCGACCGCCGCGGCGCAGGCCCCTGCGACGGCCTGTGCCGCGGGCGCGGACGCCATCGCCGCCGGTCTCGACCTGATCAGGGCGGGCCGCGCCGACGTCGTCGTGGCGGGCGGTACGGAAGCGGTGATCAACCCCATGGCCCTCACCGCGTTCGCCGCCATGAAGGCGTTGTCGCGTTCCCACGACGCCCCGGCCTGTGCGTCCCGGCCCTTCGACAAGAAGCGCGACGGCTTCGTGCTCGGTGAAGGCGCGGCCCTGCTGGTCCTGGAGTCCGGGCGGCACGCGCGTGCCCGGGGCGCCCGGATCTACGCGGAGTTGGCCGGAGCGGGGATGAGCGCCGAGGCACATCACGTGACCCGTCCGCATCCGAGCGGCGAGGGGATGGCGCACGCCATCGAGCGTGCCCTCGCGGACGCAGGCCTCGAAGCCGGAGACATCGGGCACATCAGTGCGCATGCCTCGTCCACGCCGGTGGGCGATGCCGCCGAGGCGACCGCCATCCGCTCGACGCTGGGCGGGCCCGGCCGCGCGGTGTCGGCGATCAAGGCGTCGGCCGGACACCTCATCGGTGCCTCCGGGGCGCTGGCGGCGGCGATGACGGTGCTGGCTCTGCACCACCGCGTCGCGCCGCCGATCGTCAACCTCGAGGATCCGGACGACGCATGCGACCTGGACCTGGTGCGCGGCGAGCCCCGGCCGCTACCGGCCGGGGGGCTGGCCGCCCTCACCCACAGCGCGGGCTTCGGCGGGCACAACACAGTGCTTGCCTTCCGCAACGCCCATCCCGCGCCGGGAGCCGGCGGCTCCGGGTGATCCGGTGGGGCCGAAGGCCCGGTAGGCAACGCAGTGGCGGGGGCCGCGCGGGCGAACGGGGGGGGCCCGGGGGGGGCGCGGCGGTGGCGCGCGGGGGGCGGCG
>NZ_JBSHAW010000018.1:92004-99827 GCF_053611685.1 Streptomyces sp. NPDC054786
TCTGGGGGGGGCCGGTCGGCGGGGTTGCCCCGGGGGGGGCGCCGCCGGGGCGGACCCCGGGGGCCGCCCGCCGGGCGGGCCCGCCGCCGGTTCAGATGGCCGACCTGCTCTTCCGCCCGCGCGCGGGCGGGCCGTGTGCCGGTGCTCAGGCAGCGAGCGGCCAGTCTCCGCCGTGCGGCACGAGGGTCATGTGCACCTGCTCGGCGGTCGGCATGGTGGCCCCGCCGGCCTGCAGATGCTCTTGGACGAGGTCGACTATTTGCTGGACCGTCTCGAGCCGCATGGTCTGCTCGTACGGCAGGGTGTCGAGCTCGAAGAGGTCCTCGATGATGTAGGCCAACTCGGCCATCGCGAGAGAGTGGTAGGCCAGGTCGCTGATGAACTTGGTGTTCGGTGTGATGTCCCTCTTGGCAGGGGCGAGGCAGTGGACCAGCTTCCCGATCACGTCGGGGACGAAGGCGGCGTCGAGCGCGGTCGCGGTGTCAGTCATGACAGGATCCTCGCCAGCGGGGCGGCCCGGCTCCAGGCAGGGGCTCCGGCAACGTCTCGGCAAGTAGCAGCGACCGCCGGAACTCGGCGTTCCGGCAGGCTGATTGCCGCCCCATTGCCTGGGGAGGCCCCGATCACCCACCTACGATGACGGTCATGAACAGCGGCGCCTCGCCGACACGGTCGTCGGCCTCCTGGGTCCTGGGACGCGTCAGCGTGACGCGGCCGCGGACGCGGCTCATCTGCATACCTCAGGCCGGCGCCGGGCCGGGCTCCTTCAGCGTCTGGCGGGACTTGCTGCCGTCCGGGATCGAGCTGGTGCCGGTGGAGCTGCCGGGCCGCGGCACCCGCGCCGATGAGCCGCTGCCGGAGACCCTGGAGGAACTCGCCGAACAGCTGTTGGACGGACTGGCCCCGGATCTGGAGCTGCCGTACGTGCTTTTCGGTCATAGTCTGGGCGGTCTCCTGGCCTATCAACTCACGTGCCTGCTCCAGGAGCGCGGCGGCCCCGTCCCCCTTGCCACGGCAGTTGCGGCGGCACGCGCCCCGCACCGGACGCTTGTTGCGGGGATCCACGAGGCCGACGACGGCGGGCTGCTGCGGTGGCTCGCGGGCCACGACGCCCTGCCCAGGGAGCTGTTCGACCACCCCGAATTCCTGCGTCAGGTGCTGTCCGTACTGCGCCGGGACCTCGCGCTGGCCGCGTCTTACGTGGTGACGCCCCCCGTGCCGCTGCACACCCCCCTGCACGTCCTCGGAGGCGTCGACGACCCGGTGGTGCCGACGGCCGAGCTACACCACTGGTCCGCCTGTGCGGCGGGCGAGTACTCCCTGACCCTCCTGCCTGGCAGTCACGGTTTTCCCCAGCGGGATCCCGCTGGCGTGCTGGACGCCCTTGGCAGGGCCCTGCCCGAGGCCTTCCGGCCCGACAACGAGCACGAGGTAAATCGATGACCTCCTCCGTGACCTGGCTCCTGGCCGCACAGCACCCGCCGATGGACGACACGGTGCTGATCCTGATCAACGTGGCCGTCATTCTCGTCATCACGGCCATCGTGATCGTCTCGCAGTTCAACGCCCGTGAGGTCAGGGCGCAGACGTACTTGTGGTGCGTGCTGCTCGGCCTGCGCGGTCTGCTGCCCCCCGGGCCGAGCGAGGCGACCGTCTCCGGCATCACGTTCCTCGTCATCGGCCTGGCCTTCTCCTTCGGGTTCGGCTACTACCGGGGCCTCACCATGCCGATGTGGCGGGATGAGACGGGCCGGCTGCTGCGCAAGGGCAATCGCACCACCATGATCTTGTGGGTGGGCAACCTGCTGGAACGGCTCGTCCTCGGCGCGATCGCCGGGGTGTTTTTCGGCGAGCCGTTCAACGGCACCGGGATCTGGCTCAGTGTCGGCGTCACCTTGGCCGCCCAACAGTGGATCATGCTCCGTCGCGCTCCCGGCATCACCGAGCAGGGCGCTCATGGGCCGTCCTCCGCGGCCGTCAAGAAGAACGGCGCGGAAACAGCGAGCTGACTTTCTCGGCCGTCCCGTGGAGCACCCGGACGTCCCTCCGCCCTGCGATGCAGCTCGGCATCCGTGCATCAGTGGAAGAGCCGGGACGGAGTGAGCGGTGCGGGTGCCCCCGCGCCCTTAAGGCGGGGGAGTACGCAGTGCATCTGACGCCGTGTGCCGATCCGCCGGGGATTACGGGACGGCCCTTAACCCGCCCACGCCCCGAGGCATCACACACCGTTACGAGGTATTACCTAAAGGGATTCAAGGAGAAGTTGCCGGTCCCGGCAATTACTCTTCCGCCCCGGCAACCGAGGGAAATCGGATCGGTGCCATAGCTGCTGTCTGCAGCGTAGGCCTGGCGTACGAGGCGGCGGACGCGGTACGTTCAAGTTGGCCCAATGAAGGTAAACATTCCGCAATGGCGCTTGCTTGGGAACGGTTGTTCGGGTCTAAGATCTGCCTTGCCAACGGGGGAGTGCGGCACTCAAGCGAGTCCTACACGCCTCTGAGGCGATGCCGGCCGCCATCGATCAATGAATTCCCCTACCTTTCGGGGTTTGACCAATTCATATCGGTTGGCGCGCAGGATTTCTCACTTACAGTGCGGGGGCAAGAAGTGAATAGTAATGGACAGTAGTCAGCTCGGCATCATGCTTGTGACTCGCCGAAAACTGGTCGGCTGGAGTCAGGAGAAATTAGCTGAGCGCTCCAACGTCAGCGTACGCACGATCAGAAACCTGGAAACAGGAGCTATCAAGAACCCGCGCCGCAGCTCGGTAGGGCTGCTGCTGGAGGCCCTGCGGTCGGCGACCGCAGACAACGATTCCCTGGTTCCGTACCTGGGCCGTTCCGACCTCTCGGTCGAAGCGTTTCTGCCGGGCTTCGAGCTGGATCTGCTGACCGATGCCGTGGAGGTTCCGACCGACGCGAAATGGACCGGCATCCGGCCGAAGACGGAGATGACCATCGGCCGGCAGGCCGACCTGGCGCACATGATGACCACGCTGCGCCGGGGCTGGCCGCTGATCCTCACCGGGCCCGTCGGAGTGGGCAAGACCCGGCTGGCGCTGGAATGCGCCGCCCGCATGCTGCCCCGCTACCGGGACGGCGTGGCGGTGCTGGAGCTGGGCTCGCTCGCTCCGGAGAACGTGGACGCCCGTGCCGCAGCCGAGGTTCGCCGTCTCATCGACCAGGTCATCCCCACGGACGTCGTGACGGGCGGCTCCCCGGGGACGGGGCCGGAGATGCTCCTGGTGATCGACAATGCCGAGCACCTGCTCGACGCGGTCACCGCCGAGGTGAAGGCACTGCTCGCACGGCATCCGGACCTGCACATCCTGATCACCTCGCTGCGCGCGCCGACGTTGCTGCCCGCCGACCTGTGGGAGGTGGCGCCGTTGTCCTGCGATTGGACGGAGGGCACCGGCGGCTACCCGCCGGCCGCCGAACTGTTCTTCCGTCGGGTGCACACCGCGGTCCCGACGCTGGACCTCAGCGACCAGGTGGCGGACGTGGTGGAGCTGTGCCAGCAGCTCGGCGGGATCCCGCTGGCCCTCGAGCACGCTGCGTTCCGTCTGCGTTCGGTCCCGTTGCGCATCCTGATCGACGGGCAGTCGGTGCTGCCCATGCTCCACCAGGACGACGTGGGTGGCCTTTCGCACGGGCGCTCGCTGCACCGCAGCATCGCCTGGGCCTACGGCCTGCTCGATGGCTGCCAGCGCAGTGTGCTGCGGCAATTGTCGAGCCTGCCCGACGAGTTCTCCATCCGTGATGTTCTGGAGAGCGCCGACGGCGAACAAACCAAGTCCGGGACCATCGACGCACTTTCGGATCTGGTGGATTTTTCCGCGATTCAGGTCAGGCGAAACCATCAGTACGCCTACCGAATTTCTGGAATGATGCGCGAGTACGCCGGCGCGGTCTCCGCCTGAGCAGCTGCGTATCCACACCGTTTTTCATCTTTCCTCGCCGCGTTTTCCTTAAGTACGGGGAGACCTCATGACGGTCATTACAGCTGGGCCGGAGAAGGAAGCGGAGAAGGCTCCGCAACTCACCTCTGTCATCGATACCGACGTACACGAGATGATCTCCGGACCGAGATTCCTCTTCTACATCGAAGAGCCTTACCGGAGCAGAATCCATATAAACAACTGGACGGGCACCCATCTGCCCTACACCTGGCCCACCACGGGCGGCGTGGCCAGACCGGACACCATCCGGACTCCCGGTGAGCGCGCGGGCGGCGACCTCAACATGATGAGGGAGCAGCACCTCGACCCGTACAACATCAAGTACGCCGTGCTCACCGGCCTCCTCTACCCCACCGAGTTCAAGGTGCAGCCCGACTTCGCCACGGCAATCGCGAGGGGCTACAACAACTGGCTGATCAAGGAGTGGCTGCGCAAGGACGAACGGCTCCTGGGCTGTATGCACATCGCGGCCCAGGACCCGGCCTCCGCCGTCGCGGAGATCGACCGGATCGGCCCTCATCCGAGCATCGTGCAGATCATGCTGCCGGCGATGTCCCATGACACCCTGGGCCGGGACTTCTACCACCCGATCTATGAGGCCGCCGTACGTCACGACCTCGCCATCGGCTTCCACCACGGCACCACCACCGAGACCGCGGTGGGCCTGCCGCCGTACTTCATCGAATGGCACACCGCGGCGGCCCAGGCGTGGCAGTCGCAGCTGATCAGCCTGGTGGCGGGTGGGGTGTTCGACAAGTTCCCCACGCTGCGGGTGGTGATGGTCGAGTCCAGCTGGACCTGGCTGCCGCACCTGATGTGGCGGTTCGACAAGAACTACCGCGCGCTGCGCCGGGAGATCCCCTGGGTCAAGCGGCTGCCCAGTGAATACATCCGCGAGCAGGTCAAGTTCACCACGCAGCCGATGGAGAACCCGGACAACCCCCAGCACCTGCTGGACATGTTCGAGATGGTCGGCACCGACGAGTTCCTGATGTTCTCCTCGGACTACCCGCACTGGGATTCCGACAGCCCCGAGCGCTCACTTCCCTCGTGCTTCTCCCCCGAGCTGAAGCAGAAAATCCTCTACGACAACGCCGCCAAGTTCTACCGGATCGGGGAGTACGCACAATGACGGCCACTGCGCATGCCTCCGACCGCACCCGCCACGAGGTGTGCCCGACCGGCGAACTGCCCCCCGGTCACATGCGCCTGTTCACGACGGGCAAGCGCCGCATCCTCGTGGCGGCCTTCCCGGGCGGCGAGTTCCGGGCCATGTCCGACTACTGCCCGCACCACGGGGCCTCGCTCTCCCTCGGGCAGTTGGAGCGGATGTGGCAGGCAGGACCGGACGGTCGGCACATGCCCGACCCCGACCGCTGGGTGGTCGTGTGCCCTTTCCACAACTACGAGATCGATGCGCGCACCGGCTGCCCGGTGGTGAAGCTGGGCCGTTCCCGGTCCGCCACCTACGAAGTGGCGGTCGAGGCCGGCACGGTCGTGGTCTACGTCTAACCCGAGTGGGGATCGATGACAACGGTGGACACTCCCGCCTGCGCCGAAGAAGACGGCAAGGCATCGGAGAGCGCAGCTTCTCCGCCGGACGGGCGTTTGCCACGTCTGGTCGACAGCACGAAACTGATCGGCGACCCCCGGGACAGCGCCGTTGTACGGGCTTCGCACCGCGTCTATGAGCACTTGGTGGCGATGTTCGCACCGGGCTTGATCGAGGCGGCGTTCGACCTCGGGGTCTTCGTCGCCCTGGCCGACGGGCCGACCGGCGCGGCCGAGCTGGCCGAGCGCCTGGACGCCGACCCATTGGGCGTACGGGTGCTGCTGGACGGGCTGTCCTGCTACGAGATCGTGTATCGGGAGAGCACCGGCGAGGGGGGTCACCGGTACCGGCTCGCCGACGGTATGGCCGCTTGCCTGCTGCCTGGCGGGCTGTACAGCCTGGCGGGCCGGATCGGATACGACCGGGCCATCGGCTGGAATGCCTGGCGCGACCTGGCTCAGCATGTCAAGCACCCCGCCCGGGACGAGTCCGGCGCCTACCGCGCCAACCAGCTTTCGGCCGAGGACTACGAGTCGGTCGCCCGCGGCATCAACTTCTGGGCGCCGCCCATCGTCGAGGCCCTGGCGGGGCTGCTGACGGATGCCGACTGGAAGGAGGAGACGGCTCGCTCGATGTTGGACATCGGCTGTGGGACCGGCATCTACAGCCAGCTGCTCCTGCAGCGATTCAAGGCACTGACGGCCACCGGCCTGGATGACCCCCGGATCGTGCCCATCGCCACGGAGCAGGCCGAACGGCTGGGTGTGGGCAACCGGTTCAGCCCGACCGCCCAGGACTTCTTCCACCAGCCGTGGCCCGACGCCCAGGACCTCGTCCTGCTCGTCAACATCTTCCATCTGCAGACCGCCGATGGTGCCCAGGAGCTCATGCACCGGGCGGGGCAGGCGGTCAGCAAGGACGGGGTGGTCGCCATCGTCGACCACATCGTGGACGACGACAGCGATCCGCAGTCGAGCCATAACCGGTTCTTCCGTCTGTTCTCGGCGTCCATGCTCGTCACCGGCGGCGGTGACTCCTTCTCGCTTGCCGAATACGACCAGTGGCTCGAGCGGGCGGGCCTGCGCCGAACGGGGCTGGTCGATACCCCGATGCACCGCATTCTGCTCGCCCGACGCGCCGTATGACACACCCGGCGGGCTCGCCGAGTGGGCTCTACCTGCTTGCTGTATCCCATCCTCATCTGGAGGCAAGGACGTGACTGAAAACCTGGTGCTTGGGGCGCCGAGAATGACCGGCTCCGATATCTTCAACGCCACCGTCGCCTCGTCCGCGATCGGCGCGGCGTGGGAGGTCGGCGCGCTCGACGAGCTCGCCGACCACGACAAGCTCGACACCGCCGAATTCGCCGAGCGCCAAGGGCTGGACCCGTCGGCGACGGAGGGCATGTTCCAGGCTTTGGCCAGCGTGCGCATCGTGCAGCGGAGGGCGGGAATGGTGCTCCCCGACGCCAACTTCGCCGAGGTCTTCCGGGCCAAGGCCTTCTACCACTGGCTGTCTCGGGGCAGTGCGCCCCTGTTCGCCGACATGCCTGCGGTGCTGCGGAACGAGAACCGGGTCGGTCAGTTCTACCGGCGCGACTCCTCCGCGATAGCCGTCGCCTGCCGGGACATCAACGCCAACTTCTTCGACCCGGTCTTCCACGAGGTCGTGGGCAAGCTGGAGTTCACGAAGATCGCCGACCTCGGCTGTGGCAGCGGCGAGCGGATCATCAGCGTGCTGCGCGACAAACCGGACGCGACCGGGCTGGGCATCGACATCGCCGAAGGCGCCCTGGGCGTGGCCAGGCAGGCGGTCCGGGACGTGGGCTTCGACAACCGGATCTCGTTCATCCTGGACGACGCCGCCATGCCCGCTCCGCATGCCGAGTTCGCCGATGTCGACCTGCTGACGAGCTTCCTGATGGGGCACGACCTGTGGCCGCGCGACAACTGCGTGGCCTCGCTGCAGCGGCTACGGGCGGCCTTTCCCAATGTCCGGCGGTTCCTGCTCGGGGACACGGCCCGGACCACCACCATCCCGGACAGCGAAGTCCCGGTCTTCACCCTGGGCTTCGAGGTGGCGCACCGGATGATGGGCGTCTATCTGCCGACCCTGGAGGAGTGGGGCGGCGTGTTCGAGGAGGGCGGCTGGCGGCTGGTCGCCGAGCACCGAGTGGAGACGCCGGCGGACAGCGTGATCTTCGAACTGGAACCGATCACCGGCTGACCCCCGGTGCCCGGGGGTGGGGGGGGCGCGCGTCTCGGTGGGGGGCGACGGCGGAGACGCACGGGGCCAAGTGCACCACCCCCG